>NZ_JBWDLI010000094.1:0-2286 GCF_056238625.1 Colwellia sp. F1 | reverse complement strand
ACCAGCCCTTCCCTTTGCTTTCACGCAAAGCGATCCCGGAGACATTTCTTTGTTTGGTGGGCACACCAGCGGAGGTGCCGAGGAAGAGTAGGTTCATATCGCGTCCGTGCTTTCTCTTTAGAAACCTGAACTTTGTCTGGCGGCATACAGATATCCAATAAGTTTGGTTGCTCAAATTTTTACGACAGGATGCCAACGACAACAGTCGCAATCGTTAAGCGGCCTCAAAATCCAATGGCTGCAGGTCGTCCAAATTAATTGTGCTGCGAGCCACCCATAGGTCGTACATGTGAAAAAGCACTCTGCATAAAATACCGAATAGAATTGATGGGCAAACTGATGACAACGTGCCATGAAAGCCCATCACTATCCATTTAGCGTGCTGCACTTAGTTTAGGTACTTGTCTTTACACTATGTTCTCAAAACAACAACAGCGCCAAGCTAATGATAACACCGCTCACCACCAGTACGACGGCACAGTAACCCATGATATCCCTGGCCTTTAGTCCTGCGATCGCAAGGGCGGGCAAGGCCCAGAACGGATGAAGCATGTTTGTCCAGCTATCTCCCCAGGCGAATGCCATCGCCACTCTAGATGTGTCGGCATTCAGCGCCTGAGCAGCCTCCATGACAATCGGCCCTTGAACCGCCCACTGACCACCACCTGATGGCACAAGCATGTTAATTAAGCCAGCGGAAAGGAAACTCCAAACCGGCAGTGTGTCCGCTGTTGATATATCAACAAACACTTGGGCAAGGTCTCCTGCTAAACCAGACTGGGCCATGATACCCATGAGCCCCGCATAAAACGGGAACTGGATGATGATGCCACTAGCACCTTTCACAGCTTCATTAATCTGCTCCAGGAAGCTACTGAGATTCTTGTGTAGCCCGATACCAATGAAAATCAGCGCAAATATGATGACATTAAGATTGAGCCCCCCACCATTAACCGCATAGAAAATCAGTGCAGTAATGCCTAACAGAGAGATTATCAGCGCAGGCCAAACTGAGTGTTCAAGGCGCTCTGCTGGCCGTGAGACATCAGCCTTGATAGGAGGCTCATCTGCAAAGTCATTAAAGTGGACAGGCTCACTGCTTTTCATCATTAGATAGTTGGTGAGCGGAAGAGCGATGAACATCGCCAAGACTAGGCCAATATTCAAGGGACTGAAGAGCGTCTCACTGGTCGGAATCAAGCCAACGCTGTCTTCAAGGAAATGCCCAGAAGTCGCCAAGCTGAGTGGTATCGAACCAGATAGCCCTGCATGCCAGATCAGAAAACCAGAGTAAGCACTGGCGATCAATAGCCGATAATCAACAAATGGTACGCGCTTGGCCAACTCTTTGGCTAGAACTGCTCCGACAACAAGCCCTATACCCCAGTTCAGCCAACTGGCCAGAAGGGAAATGACAGTCACTATGACTATAGCACTACCAGGTGTTTGCGCAGAGTCGGCGATACGCAGCGTTAGATATTTGAACAATGGAGTAGTAGCTACCACGAAACCTGCGACTAGAATCAAGACCATCTGCATCGCGAACCCATGCAGACTCCAGAACCCATCCATCCAGTAGCCGAGCATCTTATTAGGCGCATCTCCTCTGAATACCACGCAAGCCAACATGATCACTATAGTAAGTACGATCACGATGACTAGCGGATCAGGAAGATAGCGGTCAAAGATTCGCGTCAACCCATTGGTAATACCACCGAATAGCTTATTTTTTTTACTTATTTTCAAGGTATTATTAGACATTATTATTCTCCTGCCCTGATATTTAACCGTGATGGACCAGAGTAGCTGCAGCTAAGTCTTCTAGTGCGGTACCAACAGCTTTGAATACCGTACATTCCTGTTCCGACCTGCGCGTCGGGCATTGGCAACGGCAAAGCTCCTCTAGAGTGCCAATGACGGCATCCCGGCTTAGGTCACCTAGCTCTATCGGTTGGAGAAGATCCCCTGACTTTTCCAGGGCTTCCTCAGTATCGATGAAGAGACTGTTGTTCACGATGGCATTAGTATCTGCCTCGCGCATTTCCGGAGTGAAGCTACCGATTAAGTCGAGATGGCTGCCCGGAGTCAGCCAGGCCCCTTCAATCAATGGCTTTGTTGACAAGGTCGCGCAGCTGATAGCGTCTGCCCAACCAACGGCTTGTTCCAAATTCTCGACCACATGTGCAATGAAGCCATCTTGATTGAGTTGTCCTACTAACCGTTCTGATGCAGCGTGATCGATATCCCAGACGGCAACTTCTTCTATTGGTAGCACCTCCCGATAAG
>NZ_JBWDLI010000093.1:0-2301 GCF_056238625.1 Colwellia sp. F1 | reverse complement strand
TATTAATTTTTGTAGAGTGATATCAAAAAAAACGAACGCTCAAGGTGACCCGTTATGGCACGTGATCTGTCACTACGAAAACTACGTTACTTCATGGCAGTGGCAAAAAGTGGGCGTGTGACTCAGGCGGCAGTTGATCTGAATGTGTCTCAGTCTTCGATCACTACAGGGGTTAAAGAGATTGAAGAGCAAATAGGCGTAGCGCTATTTAGACGGACTAGTCGCGGTATGACATTAACGAGAGAAGGCACGCGTTTTTTACAGCGTGTTAATTATGCATTTCAGGCACTAGATGATGCTTTTGAAGGCCTGACAGATACTCGGCCGACCCTGAAAGGCACATTGAGACTGGCTATGACATATACGGTAGCTGGCTATTTTATGCCTCCATTGCTGGCGCAATTTCAGCGCCGCTACCCCTGGGTTAAAGTTGAATTACATGAAGTGTCTCGCCCTGACATTGAACAGGGCCTGGCCTCAGGCGAATTCGATCTAGCCATCGTGCTGACTTCAAACATTGAGCACCATCAATGGTTAGAAAAAATGACACTTACACAATCTAGGCGTCGACTATGGGTTAATGGACAACATGAGCTGCTAAAGCGAGAAAGCATCACCCTAAAAGATATTGCTCATTACCCCTATATCATGCTGACCGTAGACGAAGCCGATCAAACGGCTCTGAACTACTGGAAACCAGAGGGCATCAGGACCAATATTTTATTTCGCACTTCTTCAGTAGAGGCGGTCCGCAGCATGGTGGCTAATGGAACCGGAGTAACCATTCTTTCGGACATGGTCTATCGCCCATGGTCACTGGATGGTAAACGCATCGAACATATTGAGTTAAGCAATCCCATTCCACCTATGGAGCTTGGTCTGTCATGGCCTCGTAACCGCCCACTTAGCCCAGCTGCCAAAGCTTTTTGCGACTTAGCCCAAGGGTTTTCAATATGAAAGTATTGAGAGCCTCTATATGAGTCAACTGTTTTTGTACCAACTTTGCCCGCAAAAACTGAGTGCAACACCTGAGCATTCCGATAAGATGTTTCCTCGTGCCATACATCAAACTCAGCATTGAAAATGCATGCCAGAATTCAGGTTGAACAAGCTCAAAGCATGAGCAAAGCAATGTTCTTCTGAAATAAAGGCTCTAGGTGCCAATTGGCTTTATCCAGTTCGATAAGCATACTCAGAATGCATTTATTTAGAGCTTAAGCGGTAAGTTTCGAAACGAATGCCTAAACTATCACTAATTCAGAGGCAAAAGCGGTAATAGGTGCGTGGCGAGATTATTAAACTACCTGCCGTCCAATGAATATGCTCAAAGAACGGCATAATGAGAAAAATCTAACTAATTCAGTAGTACTCATCTAGGCGAAAGATCTCTCGAAAATATCTCTATTTTACCTAACAGAGGTTATGAACGAATTACTGATCAAGTACTATTAAAAACCCACCGGCTTGTAATGAGCATATTGCACTCAGACTTCACATCCGCTTCCATTAAAAGGGTAGTCAAAAATACAAAACTCAAAGACCCAACGTTTTAATCATAAGCCTCAGCTGATTATTTAGCATAGGTAGTCCAGGCTGCACCATACAGCCCAGACTCTTTGCTTTCTTTAAAAGCTGAGTCTCTGAAGGATCCATAATAATATCAGCAACCAATTGATCTTTATTCAACTCATCAGTATCAAAGGGTAAAGGGTCATCATTTTTAAGCCCAAGTGACGTAGCATTAACAACAAGCTCATGACCTGCAGGGTTATTACTACCCAACACCACCTCAATATTAGGATGCTCTTTCTTAATACTTAAAACAAGCTCCTCTGCTTTCTTTAATGTTCTATTAAATATAGTAATTAGCGCAACATTCTCTTCTGCTAATGCAAAAGCGATAGCGCTAGCGGCGCCACCCGAACCAACTAAATAAACGGAGCGGCCTTCTGGTTCAAAGCCATTCTCTCTCAATCCCGCCACAAAGCCTTTTCCATCAAGGATATATCCATGATATCTCCCATCCGATGTGCGGCGGACTACATTAGTGGCTTGCGCACAACGCGCATCTGCTGTTAATTGATCGCACAAATGGGACATAGCCGTTTTATGAGGCACTGTCACTATGAAGCCGGCTAGGTTACGCATTGAAGATAAGCTTTTCACAAATGACTCAAGACAATCGCTATGCACATGAGCTGGTACCATAACAGCATCAATACCTTCCTCCTGGCATAAAGCATTAAATTTCTCTGGAGTTTTCACGTGTTCAATAGGATCAGCAACAATAAAGCATACTTT
>NZ_JBWDLI010000092.1:0-2303 GCF_056238625.1 Colwellia sp. F1 | reverse complement strand
GCGATCGAGTATTAACGCTGCGATCGCCTGTACCACTTCTGCTTGAGCAATAAACGGTTTGCGTGCCAGACCATCCATAATGGCTTGTCGCGCTGGGTTGCCCGCTCCGTCATAGACGGGCGGGTGAGATCGGCTCAGCGACTCAAGAAGTCCATCTCCGAATTCTTCAATAAAGTCATTCAGATCTACCGTAGGCCCGAAGCTATTAGCATCGAATGCTCCTGGAAGATTTTCGCTTACAGTGCCGGCCGATGCCGGTGATTTGGTCGTTGGGTACATGATCGTCTCTCCTATGAGTATCAAGAAATGACGGGCATGCACCTCCCCAGACGGGTTAGGTACAGCCCGTCTGGGGTGAGGTAGAGCGAATTTCGCTCTTAGTTAATAGTCTTCTGGCAGTAGCAGTGTTGTCGCGCTGCGATCTGCCTCTGTAATAACCCAAATTGTTAGCGTTGAGCTCACGCGGTAAACGGACATTAAGCGATCACCCTCTTGCAGGCTCTGCTCGTTTCGCTGAGCATCGCCTCCTGATACGTCTCCCCAATCACAAAATGCGTGACGTTTGAGAAGCGTTAAGGGGTTGAATAACCCGTCAGCAATCAGATCGTTCACAGCACGAGTCATCACAATTCGACCGAGACCAAATCTCGGCTTCTTCGTAGTTACGTTCGATACCGCCGCCTGTCGAGTAGGAGCCGATTCAGCTTCATCAATCTCACCGCTTTCTAAAGCATTTGCATCGCTATCATTGGCTGGTGGTACAGACGTTATCGTTAGCAGTTGACCCAGCTGTGTAGACCCTGCTGTCATTTCCCATGCCCGGATCACGGGTACAAACCGATCCGTTAGAACCCGGGTTTCTTTCACTGAGCCATCTTCATTCTCAGTGAATTCAGTTTTAGATATCTTGTCCTTGTGAGTATTGCCTTTAACTACCAGGTAACGCCCATCAGGTGATGTGACTACGCCAGTGATGGCACCGGCAGCTAACGAAAGCGCCAAATGCCAGTTCGATAAACGCCTGACAGGAGGTCTTGTTTTGAGACCTGTTCGGCCGAAAATGGCACCGACGTCAGACCATAATCCTCCCAGTTGAGTAACCTCTTCTTCCAATTGCATAGGCTCAATAGTCACTCGGTAGAAGTGCCCCATATCACCCTTCGCAGAAGGAACCACGTAGGGGTCGAAAGTCCATTCGTCTGGTAGAACATCCGGCGTCTCCTCTTTCATACCAACGCGAAGCAGCTGACTACGGTGTCGCTTAGTCTCTGCCTTGCCTTCCACCTCGTAGCGACGGGCTCTATTGCCAAAAATCACTACTTGCTGAAATTCATCGACGGCCGCCCGAAATACCCTCAGGTTGTTGAAGTGATTGGCTAACCATCCCGCAAACTCCTTGTCGAGCGAATAAGCCGGGATAATCAATACCAATACCCCCCCGTACTGGAGAGTATTGAACGTGCGCTGGTAGAAAAGCTTTTCAAGTCGCTGTCGACCTTTGCTCTCGTAATGCACGTTTTGGGCACTGTCGGCGACAAGATCACCATAGGGGGGGTTGAGCCAAAGCAGCCCCATGGTTCTCTGTGAGACAACGGTGTCCATGAGGTCACCTTGTAGCGATGAATCCACTAAAGATGCCATTGTGGTCGCTCGCTCAGGATCGTACTCGACACCAAAGGCATGGACATATTCACGGCCCAGGTAGTGTGCTACTTCTGCGATCGCTGCGCCCTCACCCGCACAGGGGTCAAAGATCCGCATTTCACCAACAGATGGCTGCAAAGCTTTTAAAACTCGTTCAGTTGAACGTGCATCTGTTGGGTAATAGCCGTTCTTTGCATAATTGTGCGCCAGGCGCGGAAACATGAGTGCCATGAGGCACCTCCTGAATGAAATTAAGGGTGGGAATAAGAAGGCGCGGACAAGCCACGCCAGAAGGAAGTAGATTCAAGGCTCGGTGGTGAGGTGGCCAGCTCGGATCATCTCGCTAATGCACATCGCCATTGCGTTCTGATCCAGCTTGATTTCCCAAGCGTTGAGCCGTCCCAGCGAGTTTTGAGCAGGAACAATGGCATTCTGCTGATGCAGCCATGCCATAACCTGTTCTTGCCAGTGATCGAGGAGCGGTAGAGGACATAAGTCATTAATCCGCTGCCACAGCCTGTTTTCAATCGACTCTGAAGTCTCGCGCTCAATAAGCATGACTGCTTCAAGATTGGCCCGATCAGGACTCACGCAGCGCTGATCAAACAGCCATACCTGCACCAGGCTACCGGAGCGGGTCGTTTGAAAGGCCCGAGTCG
>NZ_JBWDLI010000091.1:0-2310 GCF_056238625.1 Colwellia sp. F1 | reverse complement strand
ATAAACGATCATTGCGCGGGAAGCATCCGCCGATCAAGCATAGCGGCAACCATGCTAGCTGTTTTGCTAAACGAAGTGTGTAAGAGGACATTGTGATTTCCTTGGCACTGCCGCCAACAATCAAAGAAATATTAGCCGAAGTCTTTTCTTAACGTATCGAGCACGTCAAAGGCGTTCATTAACTCTTCCCGTGAAACGCTATAAAAAGGATTAAGTGAACGTTTCAATTGAGTCGTAGAGACACCATCGGTACGTGGCAGGTATATCACTTCACAGTGGGGTGAAAGAAAGTCAAAGTGGCCCTTCCAATCATCACCAATAGCAAAGGTGTCGACTGAATAGCGCTGGATATCCTGAAGCTTTTGCTCCCAATCGGTCTCGGGAATCACCTGATCGACATAGCGCAAGGAGCGTACAATCTCAGCGCGGTGCTCAAATGGAATCAACGTGCGCTTGCCTTTGAGCGTATTAAATTCATCCGTTGAGATTCCCACTACCAAACGGTCTCCCATCTCAGCCAATCGTCTTAGCAAATTCAGATGGCCAATATGAAACATGTCAAAGGTGCCATAAGTAATTACTGTCTTGGTCATGAGTGTTGCCCCTTTGCTTGCTCAGATTATTTAATACAGCGACGTAACTGAACGTAGTAAGGTTGAGGCACTAGTAATGAGATAGCATGCAGCCATAAACGCATGTTCATCCCTCCCCATCTTAATGCTTCTAAATCCAAGCGTACTGATTGGCCAAGCAGTTTCTTCTCAACAGCCCAAGAAATAACTTTGCGATTTATTGCCAAACGCAATTGCCGCCTCTCACCACGCTTTAATGTAGACTCATACTTTTTAAAAAGATCAACACCAGGATGTAAACCGACAAGGTTGCGTTTATCTCGAGTAATATCGCTGTTTTCCAGAAGCCATAAAGTAGTTACATTGGCGTTATAGTGAATCTCTTTTAATTCACACAGCACTTTCAACCAAAAATATACATCGCCACCGCGGCGATAAAGCCCAGCAGGAAACCCTCCCATAGATAAAAACCGCTCACGCCTAATACACGCCCCATTCATATGAATAAAGTCGAACAGCGCAAAGAACTCCAAGGCTTCCAAGCGGCTCAGGCGGCCACTAGGCTTCCCTTTTATTCTCGGCAACCGCCTCCAGCCTTCCATCTTTTGGTAAGCATTGACGTATAATTCAATATCAGAGTACTGAATAATTGCATTAGCAAAACATGACAAGTGGTCTGATAACATAATGTCGTCAGCATCAAAAAAGACCAACCATTCACTAGTTGATTTATCTGCCCCTAAGTTACGAGCAGCATATCCCCCTGCCCCTGGAGAGTCGCGCTGAAAAAGTCTTAACAGACCGGCCTTCTCATGCTGTTGCAAAATTTCTAAAGAGCCGTCTGTAGAGCCATCGTCTACGGCAATCACCTCAAAATCTTTAAAATTCTGCCTATATATACACTCAAGTGAATCATTTAAAGTATTCACCTTGTTATAGACCGGCATGATTACGGAGAAGAAAGCCATAACAATAGGTTCTCATAAGTTTACTAGGAGCAGGATAAATTCTTTTTATCTATAAGATCATTTATCCATAACAAATAGTTTTCTATCTTCAGACCTCATTAACAGCACTATTATTCGCTAACTTTCTCTTTAGGCTACACGATACTAGGCTGTGTATTTCCATCGATCTAAGCATTACCGCATTAACTTTGTGAACATCGTACTTATTTTTAGCAATTTCATACGAACGTCTGCCCATGGTTCGTACCAGGTCGGGACTATCAATGAACGCCTGCATAGCACCCTCAAGCGAATCGACATCTCTAACGGGTATCAAATAGCCATTATCACCCTCAATGACAGTCTCACGGCATCCAGGTGCATCGGTAGTAATCACCGCCCGCCCCATCGCCATGGCTTCCAACACTGAACGAGGTGTGCCTTCCCGATAATAGCTGGGGAGTACATAAACACTGCAGTTCGAGATTGCCGGGCGTACGTCATTAAGCCAGCCTAAATGATCAATTGAGCCCTCCTTTACCCAAGTGTCCAATTCTTCCCGGGTAATCGTATCGGGATTACTATCAATGTCACCGGCCAGTTGAAATTCTATTTCGGGGTGCCGCTGTTTAATTCGGCGTGCAGCCTCAGCATATTGACGCACTCCTTTGTCGCCCAACAGGCGAGCAATCAGTAAGAAGCGTGGTGGGCCTGCGGGTACAGGCACTAGCGTATAATGGTCCATGTCTACCCCTGAACCATTGAGAACTTGCGAAGGTACCTTCTCAGGT
>NZ_JBWDLI010000090.1:0-2325 GCF_056238625.1 Colwellia sp. F1 | reverse complement strand
CGAGTGGAGCCTGATGACATTGTCTGATTGTTTTTCAGGCTAACGCCTACCAATTATCTGCCCGCGACATCAGGTGGCGTAACGGCGACTAAAGAAGAGGTTTCTAAGCAATTAAGAGTGGCACGAGGTAAGTGCGCGTCGTTGTCAGGTAAGTCGGCTAAGTGGAGCGTCCCCAAAATGCATACCAACGGTGCTGGGCTATAGCCAATATAGTTCGGTAATGCATAGCGATGAAGGCTGGTCAGGCAGAGGCGATAATGACAACTAATTTCTTTAACCCGGTCACGACCCAAACCTGGACTAACGGCCGCCACCAAGTACGTTGCGTTAAGGTGATCCAAGAAACCCAGGATGTACGCACGTTCTGTTTTATGGCGGAGCAACCGGTACTGTTCTTCTTCAAGCCTGGCCAGTTTGTGACCCTAGAGCTTGAGATCGATAATCAGCCGATCATGCGATCCTATACAATCTCTAGTTCACCCTCTATTCCTTACAGTTTTTCGATTACTGTTAAGCAGGTGCCGGGGGGCGTTGTGTCCAATTGGCTGCATGCCAATTTAAAGGTGGGCGATGAGCTGGTGGTACATGGGCCGGTCGGGAACTTTAACTCGATCGATTTTCCTGCCGAGAAAGTGCTGTTTCTTTCTGGCGGCGTTGGTATTACCCCTTTAATGTCTATGACACGCTGGCTTTTTGATACTAATGCCGCTGTTGATGTTGAATTTATACATAGCGCTCGAGCACCCCGCGATGTCATTTATCATCGTGAATTGGTGCATATGTTTTCGCGTATCCCCGAATTCAAACTACATATTATCTGTGAGAGCAAGGAAGATATTGGTGAGGCATGGGCTGGCTACCGTGGTTATCTCACCGAGCCGCTGTTTGAGTTAATGGTGCCGGACTTTATGGAGAGAGAAATCTTTTGTTGCGGCCCTACTCCCTATATGAACGCCATTAAACGTATTTTGCAGCACCATAACTTTGATATGAGCCATTATCACGAAGAGTCGTTTGGTGCCACGCCTGTCGACGTTCGTGATGATGTACGTGAGCTGGCCGAGCAAGCAGAAGTCGAAGCTGAAAATATTGATAGCAAGGACTTGCACAGCATCGAGTTCGCCTCAACCGGCAAAAGTGTGCGCATTCAGCCTGGTGAAACGGTGCATGCAGCAGCGGCGAAGTTGGGTCTGCATATCCCCAAAGCATGCGGTATGGGCATATGCGGAACTTGCCGCGTAGAGCTCAAGTCGGGGGAGGTGGATATGGAGCATAACGGGGGCATTACGGATGAGGATGTCGCAGATGGCTACATTCTATCTTGCTGCAGTCGCCCTAAAGGGGATCTCATCGTCGATTTTTAACCCCTCTGTTTAATACTTTCAGTAAAGCGCCCCTTAAGGTTTTCTGCCGTTTGGGGCGCTTTTTTATGGGTAATCAATGATCGTCTATCTGCGCAGCTAGGCTAATTGATGTCGATGTCGCAAATGCATCGAGTGGTGACGTCAACAAGTATCTTGGGCCAGGAAACCAACGATAGTATCGCGGTAAGAAAGCGTTGGCAGGAATTTTGGTTGATAAAAGCCTTGGTTTGCCAGCGTTAAAGAGAGCGTCCAGCACTTAATAAAAAAGTCACTCATCAGGAGGCGACAATGCTTCAAAGTAATTTTTCCCCCAAAGCACGTTTGGCCAGTTACGACAGTTTGCTCGCAGAAGCAATTGCTGAAGAAACGGTACGCCAAGAAGCGCATATTGAGCTAATCGCCTCCGAAAATTACACCAGCCAGCTTGTCATGGAAGCGCAGGGCACCCAACTGACTAACAAGTATGCGGAAGGCTATCCAGGTCGTCGCTACTACGGCGGTTGTGAGTTCGTCGACAAGGTTGAGGCCTTAGCCATTGAACGTGCTTGTAACTTATTTAGTGCCAATTATGCCAATGTGCAGCCGCATTCCGGTGCTCAGGCCAATGCCGCAGTGTTTATGGCGCTGGTCAAACCTGGCGATACGATTCTAGGTATGAGCCTTGCCCACGGCGGCCACTTAACCCACGGTGCCGCCCCTAACTTCTCGGGCAAGCACTACAACGCCGTTCAGTACGGTCTCAAGCCGGAAACGGGTGAGATCGATTACGAAGAAGTTGAGCGTTTGGCTCGCGAGCATCAGCCAAAAATGATCATTGCCGGTTTCTCTGCCTACTCTCGCGTGGTGGATTGGCGCCGTTTCCGCACGATCGCTGATGAAGTGGGTGCTTACTTAATGGTCGACATGGCTCACGTTGCAGGCTTGGTGGCAGCTAACCTTTATCCGAGCCCGTTGCCTCATG
>NZ_JBWDLI010000089.1:0-2328 GCF_056238625.1 Colwellia sp. F1 | reverse complement strand
GATTCTACTTGCCTCACGAGCTTTCAGAAGTGCGTTTTCAACAAAAGTAAGCCCTGTTTCCTCCACATCGCCTACTCCAAATTCGGATTGCGCACGAACATCTAACCCAAGGGGTGTTAGTAATTGATTGAATTCTTTTAATTTTCCTACATTTCCGCTGGCTAAAACTAAGGTATTTGACGATGCCATAACGATATCTCCGAAAAGGAAGGTAATGAGTTTACTTGTCTCAAATTTCTTCTAAAGCAAGCCTTTTGTTACTCAATGTAAACATGCAGATCTAATTTAAATATTCCTTATGTTAAAAAATAAATAAATTTAAATCATATAGTTAACATTTATATTTCCAAAAAGCATATATATGTTCAAATTATTTTTACCAAACAACTAATAACAAAACTTTACGAAATGTATCTTATAGGCAACACTTCTGAGAGTACCTGCTCACTCTTTCTTTCCACGAGGGCTTCCCAATGTCACAGGAAAAGACCATAGGTTTGGTGTATCTCATTACCGAAAAAAGTCCGCAATCACAGCTATTTGCAGACTATTTACATGATCACACCAATTGCTCAATTAGCATTTACTCGCCTGACGTCACCATACCCTCTTCACCTGTCGAAAAGCTGCTCATCCTAATTGATAGTGACCATATTAGTGTAGAGGCATTGCCAGAGTGGCAAGAGAAACTGCCAGAAGCGCTTACAAAAGTCCCCCTAGCCGCTTTCAATATTCGCGATATGGACCATGCGCTAGAAGCGCTCTCATGCGCTCAATTGAAAGGGGTATTTTATCGCAATGAGAGCTTAGAGGTATTTTGCAAAGGTATCCACGCGTTACTTGATGATGAGCTGTGGATGTCTCGAGATTTAATGGCGCGCCTGATTCTTTTTTATCGCAAGTATCAAAGCAACGCGTTCCGTCCAGCCTGTGGATTAACCAATCGAGAAATGGAAATTATCTCTTTATTAAGCGCGGGTTCTTCTAACCAGCAGATTGCCGACAAGTTGTTTGTAAGTGAGCACACCGTCAAGTCTCATCTTTATAACATTTTCCGAAAAATAAACGTCCACAATCGTATTCAAGCACTTAACTGGATCCATCAGAACCTTGGACCAATTCTTCCTAATATAGAAACCGCACGTAGTTTACAACGTCATCGGTAGCTTTTTAAAAGGGTATATAGCTATGAATCTACATCGCTATTTACTGGTCATTTTTATCAGTTTTCTTGCATTAACGACTGATACATTTGCCAATGAAAAAAACAATTCTTCCCGCGCATTAGTCGCCAACGAACAGGAAGAAGTTAACGCTATTAACCAACTATCAAGTCCGGATGGCCCAGAAATTCAAGGACAACGAAATAGAGGTAGTGAACTTACCGGCATCATGGTCGACCGTACCGTCACCATGGCAGGTAAGACCTTTTATCGCGCTTTCAGTCAGCGGGCAATGGATAACCTCATTATCGGTAATGCCACGATTACCATTCAAGAACGTCCCGATGCCCGCTGGGGCAGCCAAATTGCCATCGTGGAAGGCAATCGGATGTACTTCAGAACACAGCTCTCTCCCAGGATTAGCGAAGCTGACCGCGTAGCAGGAGAAGCTGTCAATATCGTTGAGGAGGCACTTCTCCAGCAGCAGCTGGCATCTGCTCTTACCTCAGATAAAGACTTGGGAAAAGAGGAGTTATTCTAATGAAAAACTATAGAAAAACAGCTTACGCTACGTTCATAGTGTTAATGGGAATAAGTGTTCACGCGCAATCAGGGGATTTAATTTATAAACCTATTAATCCTTCTTTTGGCGGCGACCCTTTTACAGGTAGTTACCTGTTAGGTAAAGCCCAGTCGCAAGATACCAATACAGATCCAAATGCACGTAGGGGGCAAACATTATCATCCACTGAGCGCTTATTACAAAGTTTAGAAAGTCGGTTGATATCACAGCTCATTTACGATGTTAGCCGCGGTGAAGTCAGTGAAGGTAGCTTCGATAGCGATGAGTTCGGCGTTGTCGTAAGTGACAATAGCGGACAACTAATTGTGCGTGTTGTGGATAAAGTTACTGGAGATGTAACAGAGATTAGCGTTGGCGGCCTATTTAACCCTTAACAACAACATCGATACCAATCGCTAAAAAACCAGTAATAACGACTAACGCTATCTGCTTTGTCAGGGGATCATTATGAAAATTATCGCCTCAATTGTCATCGCGAGCCTGCTGAGTGGCTGTGCAGGAATGGTGGCAACGTCTGAAAATTTAGAAGGTGCTGAAGCAACACTCACACCTAGAGGAGCTACCTACCAGGATCTTGTATCG
>NZ_JBWDLI010000088.1:0-2349 GCF_056238625.1 Colwellia sp. F1 | reverse complement strand
TCTATCCTGTCGAACGCCCCCTGGATAATTGAAGGGGTTTACTATAAGTGGCTAGAGAAGTCCTTTGAAGGAGCCGATAAGATAATTGTTCTCAATACACCAGTATTGCTGAGGCAATGGAGGATACTGCGGCGCTATTTGGGCTACAAGCTTTCACGCAGCCGCAAGAAAAATGAAACGTTGGCAAATCTTATTGAGCTGATGTCTTGGAACCAAAAGTACGACCGAGACAATCTGGTACGATTTTATGCGTTTTCGAAAGCTCAGGCTGATAAAATAGTAGTTTGCAGCAGCTTCTCTGAGGTAGAGCGAGCAGTTAATGGCTGAATGCCAATGTTAGAATGATTCGGGCAGATAACTTGCTGAGTAAATAAATTAGGATGATAGGCGATGTAGACGGTTCGAAATCGGTTTTTCTACCGTCTCGTTAGGCGAAAAAATATACTATATGGGTATAAAATGGATTATTTGAGCATAAATAAAGAGGCGTGGGACAAAAGAACCAAAGTGCATGTTGAATCGTCATTCTACGATGTTGAGTCATTCAGAAATGGTAAATGCTCGTTAAACCCAGTAGAGCTGAAACAGCTTGGAAATGTAGAGGGGAAATCCTTATTACATCTACAGTGTCATTTTGGTCAAGATACCCTGTCTTGGGCTCGTTTAGGTGCAGAGGTCACGGGTGTGGATTTGTCTGCTGATGCAATCGAACAGGCAAACTTGCTGAAGCAGTCTTTAGGCTTAAAAGCAAATTTTATCGAAAGTGATGTTGTTCAATTTGGTCGTCAAAATACACAGGAATTCGATGTTGTATTTACTTCATACGGAGTTTTGTGCTGGCTATCCAATTTAGAAGGTTGGGCACAAACAGTCGCTAAATCATTAAAAATTGGTGGTGAATTTCATCTGATTGAGTTTCATGCTTTTAACGACTTGTTATCAGGTTACTCATACTTCTCCAGCGATGCCCCTGATGTTGAAGAGGAAGGTACTTATACCGAAAACTGCGATGGTACTAAATCAACGGTGGTAACTTGGTCCCATTCAATGAGTGAGGTTATAAGCGCTTTAATTGGTGCAGGGTTAGCTATAGAGTCTTTCTCTGAGCATCCCTATAGCCCTTATAATTGCTTTGATGGTTTAGAGTTGGTGCCAGGCTTAGGGTATCAAATGTTATATAAGGGACAACAGGTTCCATTGTTGTACGCAATTAAAGCACGAAGAATCGCCTAACATGCTGCTCGAAAGCTATTACGTGATTTTCTCGGTTTCGTGTGTACCTTGGGCTGGTTCAGGTGAGGCGGAAAAATCCAGCATAAGAGAAGTAGAAGAAGAGACTGTTTGACGGGCACCATTGATGCTTACGTGAACACGTAAGCATCAACCAAGTAATGCTAACCGTTACTCAAATGATTAGGGCGCTCAGTTATTGCCCCGCTTCAGTGCCTCTGCGTCGATTTCCAGGAAAGCCTGCTCGGAAGACGCATGTTGTCCAATCGACTCAAAAGTCTTCAATAGTGACCACTCATAAAGTGGGGCGCCGGGGTGTTGGCTGGATTGTTGGATACCGTAAACCTCAAACGTAAAAGGCCCAGGCCCAAACAAATCCCTATTCTCAGTATGCTTTTTGGCGACCACTAGAAAAATGCCATTATCGGACTCGAAAAGGCGGTTGTCCCGAATCGTGATGGCGCCGGAGAAAATACGATGATCTAGCCAAGTGAATGTATCTCGATTGGCTGCTGGTATAATGCTGAGCTCGCCGTTAGGCAAGCGAATAAAGAAGGTCAGCGAATTATTACTATATGACATGTTTCTGTCATATATCGAGGCAATGACATAATCCTGCATACCGTTTCTGTTGAGATCAATACGGTTTACGCCATCGGTTAACTCAAGCTGAGAAAACGCCATGGCATTAGTGCTAAAAAAGTAAACCAGCAGAAAGAATAGGTGCTTACTCATCGACCGCTCTTATTAACCGGAAACCGATATCGGGCATTCCAAACCCCGGAGAATGTACATCACAACCTGATAGCACGTTAGTGACGGCTTGTTGATAACTGCCGCCACAAAAATAATACATGGGGATTCCCTTAGCGTAATGGTTTCTTTCATCAATCCATTCCGCCGCGTTACCACTCATATCGTAAAGACCCAAAGCATTGGGAAGCTTAGAGCCTACGGGCAATGTACCCAATATGGTGCCATCTTCAGAGGGGAAGTTGGCGACTGCTTCCGGTTGTGGACTGCCTGAATGAGGGTAGCCATAGGAGCCGTCTGCAATACCTTCATAGCCACCTCTAGCCGCGACTTGCCATGCAACCATATCAGGTAAACGGTACCCCG
>NZ_JBWDLI010000087.1:0-2360 GCF_056238625.1 Colwellia sp. F1 | reverse complement strand
AGGCTAAGCCTCCCCTTTTGTATGCATCGGTAAAAACTCTATAATTTCAGTTAATTACTCGCCTTTCAGCCAAGCAGCCACACGCACTACTTGGCGTAAGCTACTACCAAGGTATAGCGCTGGATCACAGGCATCACGCAGCGCTTCATAAGTGACATGAGCCATTCCTAGCAGCACACTGTCTATTTACAGTGCCCACGCGCTAACGGCGGAGCATACACATTCAGTAATGCGTCTGGGTAAATGCCTTTGCGCGCGACACCTTTGGCGGCATCATTGCCAGGATAAATACCGTCATTTACTTAAGGAGAAGGTATCTTTAAAGTCCTTGTACTGCTTTTTGCCTTCGTACGGCTTCGCGTATCGTTTAAACGCAGGATTTTATGACGGCGTTTAAAGCAGCCTGGTAACCCTCTGTCCCAAGCCCCGCAATGACCCCATCTGCCCGCTTCGAGACATAGGAGTGATGACGAAAGCTTTCGCGTTTATGAACGTTTGAGATATGCACCTCAATGACCTTACCTTCAAAGGCATTAAGCGCATCCAGGATAGCGACAGACGTATGGGTATAGGCTGCCGGGTTGATGATAATAGCCAGCGTGCCATCAAGACGCGCCGCATGGATGGCATCAATTAATTCGCCCTCGTGATTACTTTGAAAACAGCTTATATCCCAGCCCTGCTTCTCAGCAATTTCAGTCAAAGTGTTATTAACATCATCTAGCGTCTCATAGCCGTAAATGCCTGGTTGGCGAACGCCTAAAAGATTTAAATTAGGTCCGTGCAGGACCGTTACTTTTGGTTGTCCCACTGCTTATCTCCTTTCGTCGCATTACGTCATTGCCGGCAGTCGCTATGCCTTTAATAACGTGCCGTTGAGTGCTGAATCTGTCTTCATAATGTCTAAAAATCGCTCAATTAAGCGCTATTTGAACAACATACTATATTGGCTATGTGCTAGTAAGGTTATTTCAACGAGGGGGCACTGATGGAAGGAAAAGGCTAAAACCTGATGAGCGCGGCTTCGTAACAGCGAGCATCCGTTAAACCAGCCAAGCAAGCCGCCTGTAGCAAACACTTCAGCTAGACGGCTCATCATAAACAGCTGGATATAAATTTATACCAATCAGTCGTCCACCCAAAAGAGAGACGATAGCTGGTCTATTAGATCTGAAAACTATTCCTCACTTCATCTCAAAACCTTTATCAATAAGAAACTCTTGCATATGCGAACGTAGCTTTTGATTAAAAAGTGGGGCTAAACTCTGCGACCAGTCTGAAACTTTATTTCCTCCTTTGCGGGTCTGGTAATAGTGATGCATGGTGAGATTAAAAGCATTCACATGTTCTGAATCATCACTGTATCTGTTCTTTTTAACGATAGCTTCAACGGGTAACCGCGGCTTAATATCCGGATCTTGTGCAGGATAACCAATACACATACCAAAGACAGGGTATACATGGTGTGGCAAACTTAGTAGTTCGCTCACGGCTTGTGGATTATTGCGTATACCTCCTATGTAGCAAATTCCTAGCCCTTCAGACTCCGCCGCAATCGCGATGTTTTGTGCTACCAGTGAAGCGGCTACCGTAGCAACCAAAACCTGCTCGGTCATACCACTAACGACGTTTTCTCCTGTGCTTCTCGCCGCTTCAAGTGGACGCTTCATATCGGCACAAAAAACTAGGAAATCACTACTGCTCGCTACGTATTTTTGCCCACCTGTCAGCTCGACTAACTGGTCGCGTAAATGCTTATCGGTGACATGTATTATGCTATATGCCTGTATATGGCTGGAGGTTGCTGCTGCTTGCCCGGTACGAATCAGTTCTATCAATAACTCCGGCGGAATTTCTCGCTCTTCAAACTCTCTAATTGAGCGATGAGATTTCAATAGTTTAATCGTGTCGTTCATTATGCACGCCTATATAATAATGTTTAATTGGTGTTCAACATTACAGCCTACCCTAAAGCACTGGCAGAACCTCGCAAAGATCACCCACCAAACTGTAGTCGGCAACTTGGAAGCCTGGGTTACCCCAGTACACCGTCATTCTTCAGCTGCGATAACTGTTCTGGCGAAAGACCAAGGTACTCGGTGAGAACATCGTTAGTATCTTGCCCCAGCAGTGGTGCTGGCCTTCTGTACTCTACGGGCGTGTCGGAAAGATGAATTGGGCTACCCACCATCTTGAAGTCAGGATTCAGAGAATGGGGGATATTGACTAGCATGCCACGGGCATCCACCTGGGGCTCTGCTAGTGCGTCGGCAATATCGTTAATTAACCCGACCGGCACCCTGACGTTGCTGATTTTTTTTACCCACGCTTCCGCTGTATCGCGTTTAAAATGCTCTGAG
>NZ_JBWDLI010000086.1:0-2384 GCF_056238625.1 Colwellia sp. F1 | reverse complement strand
GCATTCATAGCCTGACTCCTTAGTTTTGCCCCAATGCAGCGGTGGCCTTTAAACCCACTCAGGTTGAGATCGAACTTACCCAACACCCTGAAAAAGTCGCCACATGCATGAGTTCGTTAACCATGGGTTAATGGCTTAACGTACCTTTAATGTAGCTGAGCAATGGCAAGGTGGAGCTGTCTCACGGCATTACGTACAAAAAATCCTGCTTTCATGCTATTAACGCCAATTTATTCGATGCGTTAGTCAGCGTTAATATAACCCCACAAACAAAAACTCCAGGCCAAATGGCCTGGAGTTCTTTTACTAGTCAACGAGTATCGACATCAGCGCACGATCATCACCGAAATCTTGGCATGGTGAACCACGTGTTCCGCATTGGGGCCCAGAACGTAGTCGACAAACTTACGTTTGGTGTGAGATGCCATGACAATCAGGTCGGCATCTAGCTTTTTACCTACCTTAATGATGGCCTCCCATGGCGAGCCGTCAGCAATCACACTCTGAGTCTTAATCTCCTCAGGCACATTTTCCTTAATAAACTTATGCTGCGCCTCTTTCAACGCAGCATGTGCTTTTTCAGCAAAGTTCTTTGGAAAATAGGCTCCTACCATGGGCATCGTGAACTCAGGGAGCACTGTTACCACATGCAGTGAAGCCCCAAAAGTCTGACACAACGCAATGGCCGTAGGCAGAGCCTTTGACCAAGAGGCCTCCTCGTTCAGATCCACCGGCAATACGATTTTGCTGTACATGGCATCCTCCTTTATGCAGCAGCCGTGGCTGACGTATTGTTACGACGACGACGCTGCATAACTACGATCAAACCAAACACCAGGAACGCCGGAATCCACATCAATTCCTTAATCCAACGATCCACAGGTGCCAGCACCTCGATGATTTCCTGGTCGAAATCCAAGCCAAGATCGGCCGCGGTGCTACCGAAGGCTACCATGTCGATGACCGCCCGCTCGTCTTCGATCAGTAGCTCAAGCCCTAGGTTCTCCAAGCGCTCTTCCCCTGTCTCCCCTTCAGGCACGGGCAGAACCATATAGGTAGTAAGCGGGTCACCAAAGTCATCTTCACCACGGATCTGCAGTCGTAGCGTGCTCTCCTCATCCACATCACCCAATGTCTGGACGAACTGTGACGGCGGCACCGACTCATAGGGGTCATGGATCATATCCATCCAGAACCCCGGGCGGAACAGCGTAAAGGCGACCAGCAGCATTAGAATGGAATCGTACCAGCGGTGACGCACGATCATGAAGCCCTGCGAGCCAGCAGCAAAGATCAGCATCGCTATCGTCGATATGATGAAGATAACGATACCCTGCAGGAAGCTCACGTCGATCAGCAGCAGGTCGGTGTTAAAGATGAACAGGAACGGTAGCGCCGCGGTCCGCAAGCTATAATAGAAAGCCTGAAAACCGGTTCGTATCGGGTCTCCTCCCGAGACAGCTGCTGCCGCGAAAGAGGCAAGCCCCACCGGTGGTGTCACATCGGCCATAATGCCGAAATAGAATACGAACAGGTGAACGGCAATCAGCGGTACCAACAGACCGTTCTGTTCACCGAGTTGCACGATCACCGGGGCAAGTAGCGCCGACACCACGATGTAGTTGGCGGTAGTGGGCAGACCCATGCCGAGGATCAAGCTGAGCACCGCAGTGAGCAGCAGGATCAGCATCAGGTTCCCCATAGAGAGGATTTCCACCACATCGGCCAGCACCAAGCCCACGCCGGTCTGGGAAACCGCACCAACGATAATGCCAGCTGTCGCGGTGGCGATGCCGATGCCGATCATGTTGCGGGCACCCGTCACTAAGCCACTCCACAGATCCAGGACACCCGCACGGATATCCTCGCCCATGTCACTCTGCCCGCGGAAGATTGCCGTAATGGGACGCTGAGTCAGAATGATGAAGACCATGAGCACCGTGGCCCAGAATGCCGACAGTCCCGGAGACAAGCGCTCTACCATCAGGCACCACACCAGCACGATCACCGGCAGAATGAACTGCAGCCCAACCATCACCGTTGGCCGGGTCTGGGGCAGTTTGAAGATCGGTTCATTCGGATCGTCAAGCTCGAGCTCCGGATAGCCTGAAGCCACCTTGAGCAGTGCGATGTAGATCACCACCAGGGCCACACTTACCACCCAAGGCGTGGCGGAGCCCAGAACAGGCTTTAACCACCCCAGGCCGTAGTAGACCACCAGCGCCGTTACCATCATCAATAATAAACCGCCCAAAAAGCCGATCACCTTGCGCACCAGTGGCTTAGGAGGATTGCTGGTTGGCAGGCCCTGCAGGTTAGCCTTCATGGCCTCAAGATGGACGATGTATATCAAGGCGATGTAGGAAATTAGCGCAGGTAAGAAT
>NZ_JBWDLI010000085.1:0-2397 GCF_056238625.1 Colwellia sp. F1 | reverse complement strand
CGCACACCCGTGTAAATATGTGAGACTGAGTAAGCGTTTTGCTCGGCAGGGGCAGATTGTAACTGTGCTAACCAATGGCTCATACGCTGGGCGTAGGCAAGCTCTTGGGGCAGGGGTGTGCCATCGGCAAGGGTGGTTTGGCGCGGATCTTGGGCGTGCAGCGCATCAATGGCCGTTAGAGTTTGTTCAAACGCAGAGGGCATAAGAGCTCGCATGGTTAGGGGGGTTAACAACATGCTAGCAGGTTAGCGCCAGGCCATAAAAAAAGCGCCCGCTACACAAAGGCAGCAAGCGCTAAAGTAACATTCATAAAGAAGTCTATGCGCGGTTGTTGTTATACACCTCTTCGTTTAGTTCGCCTTCGCTTTTACCCACTAGTGTCGTGACCATCAAATCACCCGCCACGTTTACGCTGGTGCGAGCCATATCCAGAATACGGTCGATACCGGCAACCACCGCAATCGCTTCCAGAGGCAGGCCAATTTGTGCCATTACAATCGACAGCATTATGAGACCCGCGCCGGGAACGCCTGCGGTACCAATTGAGGCCAGCGTGCCGGTGGCCACAATCATGCCGTAATCCATCATGGTTAGATCGGTGCCGGTCATCTGGGCAATAAACAGCACGACTACGCCTTGGTAAAGCGCTGTGCCGTCCATGTTAATCGTCGCGCCTACGGGAAGCACAAAGCCAGATACGCCCTCTGAAACCCCGAGGTTTTTTTGCGCGCAGCGAATCGATACCGGCAGCGTGCCAGCAGACGAGGCCGAGGAGAACGCCACCACAATGGCATCCAAGCTACCTTGGAGGTAGCGCATAGGGTTCAAGCGGCCAAGTAGTGAAATAAACCCAGAGTAAATTACCAACACATGCAGAATGCAGGCGAGATATACCACGCCAATCAGCTTGGCCAGCGGCAGCAGGATTTCTAAGCCGTACTGGCCAGAAACATGGGCGATTAAGCCAAATACGCCGAAGGGCGCAAAGGCCATCACAATGCCGGTGAGCTTGTACATCGCCTCGGCAAAGCTATCGAAGACCTTCATAACCGGCTCGCCTTTTTCGCCAATCAGCGTTAGCGAAATACCTAAGCCAATAGCAAATACAATGATCTGCATAATGTTGCCATTCGCTAGGGCATCGAGAGGGTTGCGCGGCACCAAGTTGACCAGAATAGAAATCAGCGAGGGGGCTTCGTTGGCAGTTACTTCTGTATCGAAGCTCAAATCGACGCCTACTCCTGGCTGCAACAGGGTAGAAAGCAGTAGGCCAATGCTGATCGCAAAGGCCGTCGTCACCAAATACAAGGTAATAGTGCGCGCACCAATACGGCCCATTTTTTGCGGGTCACGCATTGAGGTAATACCGACCACCAGTGTCGAAAACACTAGCGGTACAATCAGCATCATGATGGCATTAATGAAAATATCGCCGAGCGGCTTAAAGACACTGGCGGTTTCACCCAGTAACGCACCGGCTAATATCCCCAGTGCCAGCCCCGCTAAAATTTTTTTCCACAGCGCGATGCTACTCCACCAAGAAAACTTTCCCTTTTTTGCTGTTTCTTGCACGAGGCTTCTCCTGTTAAACATCCATTATTAGTGATTCGTGCTGCAAATCGGCGGGCACTCTATCACTTTGGGCTAGTGAGCCAAGGTTTTTATGCCGATTGGTAATAGCGTATGCAGGGGAGAGAGAGTTTTGTGCAGTAAACGTTCGGAGGGAATCTTTCTTGGAGGTGTGAACCTCTAATTCTCGTTTTCCAAACTCCTTTTTATAACTTGCTGTAGTAGTTAATAACTCGCTGGCGCTCCCCCATAGCTCCCCGCCGTGCTTTTGCCTACAATAGGCTTCTTTCATCACGGGCGATGTACGCCGTGTTTCACTGATTTCAGGCCAAGGGATAACTCATGCTCGATCCGAAACTGCTGCGCGGTGATCTTGATGCGGCTGCGCAACAACTGGCCCGGCGGGGCTTCGAACTTGATAAAGCGGCATTGCAAGCGCTGGAATCGCGCCGTCGTGAGTTGCAAACCCAGACCGAGCAGCTGCAAAACGAGCGCAACATGCGTTCAAAAGCGATTGGTAAGGCGAAGGCTAGCGGTGAAGATATTCAGCCGTTGCTGGATGAAGTGAGTGATTTAGGCGAGCGCTTGGACAAAGCCAAGAAAGAGCTGGCCGAGGTGCAGGAAGAGTGGGATGACGCTATCAGTGGTATTCCCAACCTTCCGCATGAAAGCGTGCCTGAAGGCAAAAGCGAAGACGACAATGTTGAGCTTCACCGCTGGGGTACGCCGCGTGAGTTTGATTTTGAGGTGCTGGATCACGTGGATCTTGGTAAGAAATCGGGCTATCTCGATTTTGAACTGGCAGCTAAGCTGACCGGCGCTCGCTTT
>NZ_JBWDLI010000084.1:0-2417 GCF_056238625.1 Colwellia sp. F1 | reverse complement strand
TAAAAATTATGTTATGTTTATACATGCTAGCCTCCAGTTTTAGTTGTTTAACACACTAATTATGGCTCTGGTTTTACTAACCCACGAATTTGGAGGCTAGCACCTCGTGGGGAGTCATTATGTCTAGGTATATCAATGAAGTTAATACTAATTTCTATCGTACTATTTGTTAGCTCTTGTTCTTTAGTCACAAATAATGAAGCGGCTTTACCAACTAACCTTGCAGGTGTTTGGTTGAGTAGTGACGCAAAATTAACCGAGCATATTTTGGTAAGTGGTGTTGCTCTTTACTTGATGGAAGATGGGTCTGGGGCAATTTTTGCTGCACCTCCAATGCTTGGTAGTCGTATAATGGCTTCTTATGATATTGAATCTCAAATAATCTCTTATAATGAGTTGGATTCTAGTGGAAAGATCGTAAGGCAAGGTACTTTAAAGTATGTACCCAATGATAATGCTTTAATTTTTCAATCAGAAAAAAACATTGCGTTAAATAAACAAACTGATGTAATACCTAGTAAAACAAAGCGATTGCTTGGGTTGTAGGTGTATGATATATATAATAAAAACATCACAAGGATTTAAAAATCTTGGCTCGGCTCGTACCTCGCCAATTTTAGCCAATCTTTTTAAACCATTTATGCAAGCGTTATATTTACACCTATCATCATCTAACTCAAATATAGTTATTTGATTTTCCATATTCAAACTCCGCTTAAAACACAAAATACTTAATTTGAGTTGAGGTTTTACTGAGTTGATGTAAACTCAATTTATTATATTTGATTTTTGTTGGTTTTTGTTGGTTTTTGTTGATTTTGGTGATTTATGGCAAGAGTAAGAGTCCCCGTACCCTTTAATACTTTGATGGAAAAAACATCTCCTCAAGAGTTTCTCCTATTACTTCCTAAGTACAAAGCAACCGATCCAAAAGGGAATTATCTTCATTGGGATAAATTTAAATGGAAAGTGGATAAAGAGGATGATGAAGACTCTGCTTGGGTTGCAACAAAGTTATCTAGAAAAACAATTACGAAGTATATTCATTCTTTGAAAGGAAAAAACGAGAATGAAGCTTTTAGTTATTGTGTACCTGATTCTTTATTTTCTCAACTTCATCATATAGATAAATTAACTGGTGGTGGGCATTCCATTGGTGATGGTTCCTTTATCACAGCAAGAGAAAAAGATCGGTATTTAGTTAAAAACTTAATGATGGAAGAAGCAATAACTTCATCTCAATTAGAAGGTGCTTCAACCACAAGAAAAGTTGCTAAAGATATGTTGGAAAATAATAGGAAGCCTTCTGACAAATCAGAGCAAATGATTTTTAACAACTACCTTTTAATGAAAAAGGTAGTTGAGAGAAAAGATGAAGAGCTTACTATTGCCCTTATGCTAGAGCTACATGCAGTAGCAACTCACGAAGCTATTGACAATAATGCAATTCCTGGGGAATTACGTGAAGATAATGATATAACAGTAAAAAATAATTATAATGAGATTGCCCATGAGCCGCCTTGTTATAAATCTTTAAAAGAGCGGTTAACTTGTTTATGTGACTTTGCTAATGAATGTAATGACGGTGAAAATAGTGATAAATTTATACACCCTCTAATAAAAGCAATCATATTGCATTTTATGATTGGTTATATACATCCATTTGGAGATGGGAACGGCAGAACAGCAAGAGCGCTATTTTACTGGTTTATGTTAAAAAGTGGATATTGGTTATTTGAATACGTTTCAATCAGTAAGTTAATACAAGAAAAAAGAAGTGACTATGATACTGCATACATATATACAGAAACTGATGAATTAGATTTAACATACTTTATCTATCATCAAACAGATATTGTAAGGAAAGCTGTTGATGCACTTCAAAGTCACATTGAAAGTAAAAAAAGTGAATTTTATCAGTTTATGGAGTGGATTGAGAAAAGCCCTTTATCTAAAAAACTAAAGCGTGCGCAACTAGAGCTATTAAAAGACGCAATTAAAGAGCCCGGAAGAATATTTACCTCTAGACAAGTTTCTGCTGACTTCGATATTAATGAAGGTACAGCAAGAACATATCTAAATGGTTTAGTTGATGAAGATCTACTTATGCCAACGAAAAGTAAAAAAGGAAAAACAATTTTATATCTAGCACCTCAAGGGCTTAGGGACAAATTGAAAATATAACGGGACAAATTGAAAATATAACAAGTCATTTCAGCAGGACAAAAAACAGCTGGTTTTTGCTCCTACCTCGCTAATTTTAACCAGCTATTTTATTGCCTCTGAATGAGGCGTTGGTATGACTCCCCACGTCAAGTTAAACCATAAAAATCTCTGCTTTTTTTCGAGCCATATTCGCTTTATGTTTAAAAAATGAGTTAACGCAGTAGATGAAGCAAGTAATTTCGTCGGTTATC
>NZ_JBWDLI010000083.1:0-2422 GCF_056238625.1 Colwellia sp. F1 | reverse complement strand
TGCGTTAAATAAAAAAACCGCCCCAAAGAGGGGCGCTTCCCTGAGCTAAGTAAGTACTTAAAAAGTATTTATAAAAGTACCCACAAAGATGTTTACCACTGAGTAGAGATAGCAGAGTTATTGTTACCCGCCTGGGAGTGAGTCGCTGACGCAGCGCCATTTACAGCTGCATTTTGGCGAATGGTCGATACGTTGTTGTTGCCTGTCTGAAAGACATTCGCTAAATGACCGTCACCACCTTGATAGATGTAAGAGGCACTCAGGCCTGCATCTATCTGAACTACATTGGCTGTATTCAAATCACCATCTTGATGGACAAAGCTCCATGTTTCATCAGTATTGTTTGCCTGAAATACGTTTGCATTATTATCATTACCAAGTTGCTCAATGATAGAGTCACTACGGTTAGTATTATCGAACTGTGTAACGATAGAGCTATTGCGATCTCCATCTTGGAACACATAAGAGTCGTTACGCATACCTTCGCTTTGTAAAACGATAGAATTGTTGTCGCTACCTAGTTGATATACAACAGACTCATGCTCATTACCGCTTTGATACACATAAGAGTTGTTGTCATCGCCTTCTTGTACAACGCGAGAGTATTGTGCAGAACCGGTTTGATCAGTTTCAGCCGCGTTATCACTACCTATCTGGAAAATAAGCGAAGTCCGCATTGGGGCACGAGTAAAGCCGTCCATACTTTCACGGATATCTTGCTGATTTTCAAAGGCTTGTTCTGTCCCTACATTAGCATCATTGTTAAATGTAGATTTTTCAAAGTCACGCGCTTGGCTAGAGAAACTAACAGCCATTGCAACAGCAGCAGCGATAACGGTCATTTGAGTTTTCATGGTGTTTCCCCTTTTTTTCGATCGACTTGCTTTGGTTGTTTACTGAGAAGCAGCTGGCGACTCAGTAGGTATCGATAGTGACTGGTCGTGCATTGCCCGAAAGATTCTGTTGCTGGACACTTACAGCACGTAAGCCACTGCCCGATTGTGAAATCGAAACGTCACCTTTAAATCCGTTTTGATAAATATCGGCTTTAAACGAGACGTTATTACCTTGCTGATTAATAGAGGCGGTATTGTCATCGCCTACTTGCCAAATAATTCCGGTATTATTTCCGTTACTTTGCATTATGCTTGCTTGATTACCATTGCCGACTTGATCGATGTAGGCAAAATTAGAGAGCTGATAACTCACTGAACGTGACTGAGCAACACTTGCTTTATTATTGTTACCTTGTTGACGAATGATGCTTAGATTGCTGTGTAGTGCGGCATTATCAATAGCCGCAAACTGAGTAACTCTTGCACTTCTATCGAATAAGTCGCTTTCATTCTCATTGGCTTGTAACACAGAAGATAAAGTCAGCAGAGCAATAGCTATCGTGATCGCAGCACGACAACGAGTTTTTTTCGTTGTGGTTGTTCTGAGCCGATAGCTGAAATGTTTCATTTTTAATTCCTTTTGAAACTCAATGTGTCTTTTTGTTTCATGGATTGAGTTTGGACCATTCTAAGAATGGCGCCATAGGAAGTTTTTTTAATGCTGTGGTTATATGCTTAACGTAAGTTATATTGTGTATTTGCTATTTTTTTGATTCTTATAGTACTAGTGTTTTAATTATGTTGAGTTTTCTGTTTTAATAAAAAAAGCCACTCGATCGAGTGGCCATTGTTTTTTATAGTTTTATTTTAGTAGTGTTCCCTTGATTAATTTTTACTAAAGCATAGGTATCGGTGCATTAAGATAGTCATCTAAAATGGTGTTTTGAATATTGGTTCCGGGAGCAAGATTCCATAATCGATTCTCGATACCTCTCGCTACAAGGTGAATGACAGCAGATTCTATCGCCGACATTACCGCGAGCTGAACCGGTTCATTTGTGGTTATACCTGCTTCGGCCTCTAATAAGCGCCTGAAATCAATAAAGCGATAAACCCCTGCGCGTAGCTCTTTAGAATAGATAGTCTTGGTGGTGGTGACGTTAGCTAATATTTCGCCTGTTGAGATTTCCACCGCACGTAAGTTCACCGTCACCTGATCGACCTGGTACTGGCCTGATGCCCCAATGCCAAAATATTCGGCACCGGCTCCTCCAGTTCGTACGTTCGATTCATAAGCAATAATGCCACCCTCTAACATCACCGACGCTGCTCTTAACGATGGCAGCGTATCGGGCTGCCCAAAGCGTTCGAACTCCGCGCGAATAATACGGCGTTCTGTTAACAAGTTTTGTAATCCAACACGTTCAAGCGGGATAAACCAGCCAGATTCAGATAGGGCCCCGGTAAGCATAGCTGCAGCCCCTTGGGTTACCGCCGTTGAAAACGTGCTGGCGGGGGCTGGCCGATATTGCCCTGTTTGATCACGAAAATCATACACAGAGACAAATATCTTTCCTGACGGTGGC
>NZ_JBWDLI010000082.1:0-2480 GCF_056238625.1 Colwellia sp. F1 | reverse complement strand
AACACAACTCGCAATAGCTGACTAGACTCAAGCTGGTTTGCTTTAACAGAAAAAGCGCTGAAGACACGCTCACCTTTCCAGCCTTTTACTACTGACAAGCTATCGGGCTGGGCACCTTGGATCTCCATCAACAACTGGCTGCCCGTTGCGCTGCTGATGATCGCCCGGTTTCCTTGAATACTGATCTGCTTATCTTGCGGAAAGTGCCACTGCAATGTGACTTCACGAGGCTGAGTATCGTCACAGTGGAATCGGTCAACCACACTTAGTTCATGCTGTGCCGCTTTGAGGCCTACACGCCGCTGATGATCAACTTGCGGAAGAACTTTCAAGGCCATTTCGACAAATGGAAAAGAGGGCGAATCATCAAACGCGGTTACTTCCCAGGCACTCAGGCGATGCCCAAAGTCCGCATCATAATCTGCCTCTGACACCAGCGGGATATTGTGAGCCGCCCGACTACGCATATAGCGGCGAACCGAATCTTTACCGCTGTAGTTATATAAACCTGAGTCAATTAGCCAATCTTCACCACCCGCATAAAGACTAATATGCCCTTCATCCTGCTGATGGTGATAGCGGCTGGAGCAGCCCACTTTGATAATGCACTGAAGCGCATTGGCATAATCCCCCCGAGACGGCCACTGATCACGAAAGACTGCGTAACCCGAACGCGGAAAGACAGCATTAGTGTCTGCAGACGGCTCACCCTGCTTGCCGCTGGTCAGCGCATATAATAGATGTTGATATTCCGGCATGTGGCCGAAAGCATCACGATACATATTAGATGTAGGTAGTTGCTCTGTATCACCTATCGGCGGCAAAAGGCCATCGGGTCGGATTATATGGGTAATAAAACGCAGTGCTTTGTGGGCAAATACATCGAACTGGCTAGAGAGCCCTCCTAGCACTTCATCGGGATAATCCTTAATGATGCCAAGAAAAACTTTGAAGACAAAAATATGATAGGCAGGGCTATTTTCAACATGGACACCTTCGTCCGTAAATGAAAACGCCAACTCACTGCTGATTCTCTGCTTAGCAATCTGCTGCCACTTTAAGGCCTGCTCACCTTCAAACACAGTGCCAAGCAATAACAACACTCGGGCTTGCTCCAACCCGTGGTTAGTATGCTCGGAATAGAAACTATCCTTGGCTAGCCATTCACCATGTACCCTGACAGCCTTTTCAATATAGGTTAGAAACTGAGCGTTCTTTGCTGCCCATGCTGGCGCATAGTCACGGCAGTAATAAGCTAGCAACACCAACTGTTCGGCACGTAGTGCAGTGGCATGATCGTGCCAGATAAACTCAAAAGGATACGTCGTATCGGTTTTTAAATAGGTATCTAACCACGACTCAACTGCTTCGCGAGCAAAATCCAACACAGCATCATTCTTAGATGCATGATGATAAGCCATCAAATAGGATAAAAAAGAAAGCCAATTCAACCGCCATTGCCAGCTGCGGTTATTAAGGGGATCCTGCTCCCAGTCGCCCCAACTGTTGAAGTTGACAGGTTTAAAAGGGCCTAGTGTCATCTTACGCTGTTTAAAAAGCGCACCACCATGTGACTGATGCGCTTTAGACATAACCGCATTCTCCAGCCGATTATTTACACAACACTTAAGCAAGGCATTACTGCCGGGCAACAGGATCATATCGAAATACTCTACCAAAAATGCTCTAAATT
The DNA here is from genome assembly GCF_056238625.1 of Colwellia sp. F1. Taxonomy (NCBI): domain Bacteria; kingdom Pseudomonadati; phylum Pseudomonadota; class Gammaproteobacteria; order Alteromonadales; family Colwelliaceae; genus Colwellia; species Colwellia sp. F1. The sequence continues at coordinate 787 of NZ_JBWDLI010000082.1, read as the reverse complement.
TAAGTTTCCACAATCAACTATATGAAAGTTCTCTTCGAATATTCTCAAGGCGCTTAACAATATAACTTTTAGCCCAGCTAACATCTTCTTTCTTATCAAGGTAAATATTAGTTACAGGGACCTCCCCTTTTTCAATTGCTTTTTTCGCTGTTTCTTCAGAAGTAAGATCAACAGCTCGGACTAATTCATCATCACTAACATTTAAGCCTACAGTAGAGACCAGTGCGCGCAGAGTGCTTAGCGGCGAATGCTTAAGCTCTTCATACCTAATAACAACATCAAAACTATCAAAGTCAATATTATTGTAAAAACCTTCAAAATAAACACAGTTTTTTTCTAAATAGTCTATATCTTCCACCCCAGGCGCAACATCATTTTTATACTCATCCTTCCTAAAAGTGCGCGACATTACAATATCAACAGGATCTCGCAATAATAATGCTGTTTTTTTAAGTCGACTGTAGTCAGATAATTGCTGGTGATTAGCTAAGTGAGCAGAATTACTTAGTGCAGCACTAAGCATATCTGGATATATTCCACCACAATGGACAAGGTAGAGAGCATCTAGAAATAAATGCGCCTCTCTTTCCCCCATAGTTTTCAATGACTTTTTTATTTCAGCGGGCAAATAAACTTCCCCACCATTGTGGAAGCCTGGCAAAAAACCCAGCATAGCTTCTAGCCAATGAGAGCCAGAACTTCCCGCATTCACAATATATAGATGTGGAGTTTTAAACTTTAGACGCAGTTCGGCAAGAGCAACGATATCTTTAACGTAGCAACGGAC
>NZ_JBWDLI010000081.1:0-2493 GCF_056238625.1 Colwellia sp. F1 | reverse complement strand
TCCGCACTCTTTTTCAAAGCCCGCCGCGACAACTCGTGGCGACCAGTGTTCAGCAAACTTACTGAATTTTTCGGACAAATTAACTACGTCTGATTGCATTGATACATACCTCCACCTTCTCGATAACGCCTTGTTCATTTGCGCAACGGTTGTAGCGGATTTTTGTGCAATAATGAGCATAGTGAATGCACAAAAAGGAGCGAATACCGCTGAATCAAATGGAGCAATTTGTTATGCATTAGTTTCATTTTGCTACTGGTTTTTTCTTTTTATCTATCAAAACATCCTGTTGCCATTTACTAGGTTTCTTGTCAGTGCGATGTATACACCCTACCCAGCAGCAAGGTCTTTTTTTCCCTTCTAGAAGCTCTTCAGTAGCCCGAGCTATCCGCTTTACTCTAGTTTTCTCTTGTTTGGCGTCTTCAACCCAACAAATAAATTCATTACGGCCAATTGCCGATAAGGCTTCCCAAGTATTAATGAGGCCTTTTTCAGTTAATGCTACGGCCAAATCAACGGGTAATTCATGCACTAGGCCTCCGGAAAGTTTTGGCTTCATATTCAATCACCTAATTTCTGGTTTTGCGGGCCAACGCTTAAAATACATCAAGCGTGCTTTCGATCCCCATTTCGACCATACCAACAGTATCGCCAACAAGCATTATCAGAACACATGCTTCCTCGATACTCCTGGCAACTGGGCAGGTATATGCTGTCAGCATGGAGAGAGTTTTAGCCCATTCATCTCGATAAAAGCTTGCGGTTTCACCTTCATGCATCCCTCCTCCTTCGGCTACGGTAGAAGCTAACGCCATTTTAAGGCGCGACGAAATGCTTTCCAAAATGTAAGCGAAGCGAACCTGATAAGCATTGAGAAATCGTTCACAAACACTTTATTATGTACCGGCGTACGCAAACACATGGTTACGGTGCAACTCCCCCTCCAGATTGAAATTGAGTTCACCAACGATGTTAAAACCTAACTTATCATAAAACCCAATTGCGCCATGATTATTAACCCAAGTGGATAACCAAAAAGGGAGACCATGAGCATTTTCTATTTCTCTTAGGAGTTGACGACCAACACCTTTGCCATGAAAATGTTGTGACACATATAGCGTTACAATTTCGTAGCCTAAAACATCTTCAAACTCTGAATTCAAATCAGCAACAATAAAACCAATAAGGTGCGAATCCTCTTCGAAAACTCTAACATCAATACATTCTCTTTCGAGTAACTTAGCAAAATATTCCTCATTGAAAGTAGACAAAGCATATTTTGATATTTGAGAACGCACACCTTTCACCGCATATGTGTGCAACCAAACTTGAAGTGACAACGCTGCTAGATCTAAACAGTCACGTTTCAATGCTTTCCTAATCATCGACGAACTCCTTTAGGCATATGGCAGCTCACTATGACGCATGCGCGTTATCATCAAGTACTCGTTTCATTAGCTGCGCACTATCACCATAACTTTTACACACTGCTTGTTCTAATGGTGTAAAACCTTGTTTTTTCCAAAATTGCATTGAATTCTGAACAGACACTAGCCGAATTTCTCTGTAGCCTGAGACGATAGCAATATTCACTAAATGCGCCATCATTGTTGAACCAATACCTTTGCCAAACGAATTACTCGATACAGCTAAATCGTGGAGGAATAAAATTGATCCTTCTGTCCCCTTCGGTAACTTGTTGAACAATTTCGGTGGCGTCTTACTGTTCCAAGAATGCGCTAACGCATATCCTGCTAGCCGCTCATCATCTCTATAAATAAAACAACTGCTTGGCGACCTCAGCCACTTATCCTGCAACACCTCTAGGCTCTCTGGTTCAACCAAATGATAAACTCCTGCTTGCAGTTTCAATATCTCAGGCCAAGTTGTTTCCACGATAGATTCTATTGACATACTCTGACCTAACATACGTTGGGTGTAACAGGGCACTCTAGCCCATTAGTCCTGGGATACGCACTTGATGGTTCTGCTCAGACACAGTTTCGAGCTACCACAGACCTTTCGACTAGTGACAAAAAAGCACGCTACCGCCCCGGAACAGCAGGGCTGAATTAAACGCTCCGCTGGCGACCGTCTGGGCTTTTCTTGTTTGATATTACGTTAAGCAAACTATCTATTTTTTACATTACTCAGTTTTCTTCGGCATGGCAAAGTAGAAACGTCGCTTTGTTATGCTTCTATCGTTGTATGTGTTGATCCGTGCCCTTGTCCTTTCGCGAGTGCCTCATTCGCTCGTTCCTCGCGAGATTCGTTACCACGCGCTACAAGTTGCTTTGGTTGATAATAACGGCACGGCTAATATTGACGGCATTAACATCGCGCTACGAAAATTCGATTTTTTTTCGGTAAACGCCCTCTTAGCTTCTCTTCTGCTAGCCAATTGTTGAAAAGCCGATTAGCCTGCTAACTCAACCAGCAAGGGATTGAGATGCAAGAGACAACGTTGCGGCAGCGGGTGGCGGGGGTTTTGAT
>NZ_JBWDLI010000080.1:0-2514 GCF_056238625.1 Colwellia sp. F1 | reverse complement strand
CGATGCAAAAGCACCACATGAGCTTACCGCAGCAAGTGCCATGCCACCTTTCCAGCCACCAAACATCGCTTTAGCAGAGGTGAATAACTTACTCGCCATTCCAGAGTAAGAAGCCAATACCCCCATAAATATAAACATCGGAATAGCACTAAAGTTATAGTTTGATAAAACCTCTACCGGCACAGACTTCATCATCGCCAACGCGGCATCCCAGCTCGTGACGGTGAAAAACCCAAGCACACCGACAGCCAACATACTCAAGGCAATGGGAACACGCAGCACCATGAGAACCAAAAGGCATATAAGGCCTAACCCACCTATGATTTCAGAACTCATTTTGCTCTCCCCCATCATCATGGCTATACACCATGCCAAGCACCGACTGTATTAGGCACCGAATTGAGAAAAAAGCACTCAATACAGCAGATGTTTTATAGATTAGCCCCATAGGTATCGCCAAATCTTGGGAGACTTCTCCGAATTGAGTAGCACGAACGCCCTCTTCCCATAACCCCCAGGAAAGAAAAAAACCTACCAGAAAAAAGCCTAGCAAATAGAACCCTGCTATTCTCTTTTTTAAGGAGTCTGCAAGCTTATGCGTAAATGCTTCAACAACCACTTGGCTTTTCTCTACATTGGCAGCCATGGCTGCCAATAAAGAAATAAGCATTACGAAACTTACAATCTCTACACTCCCTGATACGGTTAACTTTACGGCACCAGACGTTAGCTTAAACAAATATCTAGTCACAACGTCTGTTACTGTGACAGTCATAACGGATAAAAACCCAATCCCAGCAATATACCGGCACACTATCTCAATAGTGTTCTTTATAAGAACTAGCGTTGTCATACAACTTACCTCACAGAGAAGCACATCTTTCTTTAGCTTCCAGAACATCGCTATAGGCGCTATCAACATTCTCTACGCCTCTTTCGTTTAGATGAGCTAGATAACTAGTAACGCCACTCTCCATGAAATCAGACCATGCAGGATCATTCTGGGGGTCGCTTACCACATTAATTAGATGCCCTAATTCTGCTGCATCTTCTTTACCTGCTTGATCAATTTGATCGAACACATTGCCAGCAACATCTGCCCACTTCATCCCACTATTATTATCGATCGCTGCACGCGCTTCAGGAGATAGCCGTTCATAGGCTTCCTTGTTCATCGTGGCAACAAATGTGAGCGTATAGAGAGGAACCTGTGTATGGCTCGTCACCACATCATTTAAACCGAATACTTTAACGCCTTCCCAAGAGGTTGTAAGGCCATCCATAACACCACGCTGAAGAGCGGTATAAACCTCTGGCATTGGCATACCAATCGGCTGCGCCCCCATCTCTTCTAGCATTCCACCCACGACAGAAGTTGGCCGCCGCACACGTAACCCGCCAAGATCGCTTGGCGTGGCAACGTTAGAATCTTTCATATGAAGAATGCCAGGGCCATGCGTAAACAGGAAAAGAACATGTGAATCATCATACTCGCCAGCAATGGTTCCCTGATCGTATAGCGTTTGTACCATGCATGAACCTTGCTCTGCGCTATTCACCATGCCCGGCAGCTCGACTAACTGCGTTAACGGGAACCTGCCAGCCGTATACCCCTGTGCAGTAATCGCAATATCGGAAACCCCTTGAACAGCACCTTGATATGCCTTGTTAGATTTCGTTAGCGTATCTGACGGAAAGTTTTGAACGCTAATCTCTCCGCCAGACTCCTCTTCTACTGCTTTTGCCCATGCTTCAAATATTTCCTGATTAATCATGGATTCAGCGGGCCAGAAATGCGCCAGACGTAAATCGGTAGATGCCTGAGAGCTAGCAGCTCCGCCAGCAATCATGATTGCTAACATGCTTTGAACAATTTTTATTTTCATTACAGGTTTTTTCTTTTTCATAGCCATAACCCTTCATCTGTTGGACTTATTGGTAATAAGCATTTTTTGGGATTAATTTTTACGGGCTAGCATCAAAGCCACCGATCAAGCTTCAATTTATCGCACAAGGTTATTGCCATTAAAATTATATATGCGATCAATTAATATAAATCTACCACCCTATTAAAAAATTGTCAAAAATATAAAACCCATATTAAACATATACTTATAAATAATTACACGAATCGTTTTTTGAGCTGATAGCTGTTTAGCACTATCATGACGGTAATCTCAGCATGACTTGGGAAAACTGAACCTCCCCGGGCCTCCTAAACACCCGTCATGACCTGAGCATTAGCCTGCGTCAGGTCACTAGAGAGCTTGGCATTCACAACAGTACGATCAGCCGTGAGCTGCGCCGCAATGCTACCACTGGCGACTCCGATCCAAAGCAGGCGTAACCCATCAGTGTTCATTGGCAACGCACTGCCAGGAAGCGGACGAAGTGCTTACCCTCCATGATCGCCGCCAGCGTCAACCGACTATAGGAGGAATGGAGCTCGGAGCAGACCGGCGGTTTCATGGTGCCCTTAACTGGCGTAAGCGTTAGACACCAGTAAATCTACGC
>NZ_JBWDLI010000079.1:0-2534 GCF_056238625.1 Colwellia sp. F1 | reverse complement strand
CCTAAACGTGTCAACATCGTTTTCACGGTCATCTTTGGAAATACCCAATTCACGCTGAATGACTTTAAGCTGCTCACGCAAGAAAAACTCGCGCTGCCGCTCCTGCATCTGAGCGTTAACCTGCTCACTGATCTCGCTTTGCAACTGAGCAACATCGATTTCTTTGCGTAACAGCGGGAGAACTTTATGCATACGCTCAGCCACCGACAGTGTGGCGAGCACATCCTGCAACTCAGGGCCCTTGGCAGACGTGATTGCGGCTGCAAAGTCAGTCAGCGGACCGGGCTCATGAGGACTAAAGCGATTGAGGTAATGTTTTAGCTCTTCACCATACAGCGGATTAATCGGCAGCAACTCTTTGATGCCGTTAATAATCGCCATTGCATAAGCGCGTGTTTCTTCGTTCTCAGCGTCAACGGGTTCTTTGGGATAGCTGACTTCCACCAGGTAAGGCGGCTCTTTAGACAGCCAGCGCTGAATTTTAAAACGCCGAACCCCCTGAGCGATAAACTGGATCTGTTGATCTTCGCTCTGGAGTTTATGTACTTTGACCGCCGTGCCAATCTCAGGAAAATCGTTGTGATCCAACGACTCAATACCCTGCTCACCTACAAAGGCGACACCCATGGTGTGGTGAGGTGTATTGCCTACCCGACGTATGGTTTCTTGCCAACGCTCACGGTTGATGACTAATGGCTGTACCTGAGCGGGGAAAAAAGGTCGATTATGAATCGGTAAAAGGTAGATGCGCTCTGGGAGCATATCGCTGGCGGGCACTAACGAGCTAACTTTCTCACCGTCCGAGCGGTACTCTTCACTGTTCACGGTATCGTCTTGCTGTGCGTCGGATTCATCATCCGTCAGCCAATCGAGGTGTTCGTGATCGCGGTCGTAATCTTGGTCGCTCATGCGCCCTCCCATAACAGTGACTAGCGGCTTGATCCGCTTAGCAATGCCTATGGAATGTGGGCACAGTGGGGGAACTTCAACCCTTGACACTATTTGTAGCAGTGTATTCGAAGAGTGGTAACAGCTTCAGGGCTCGCCACTGCCTTAGTAGAAAGCATTGATGCTCAAAACGGTGGTACTCAAAACGGTGATGCTCAAAACGCTTATGGCTAAAGCTGAGGCATCGGACGCCCATTAACACGCAACTCGCCACGAACAACATCAAACTCTAACTCTCGTGTACCAAGAGGGAGGCCTAGCCAAAGAGCAACTACGGTTGGCGCATCGTGCCAAGTGAAATCACCATCAATATAACCTAACCAGCGAGCGCGCTCTTCTGGCTTATCCAGCCCGGTCATCATAAGCTCATCAAGCCCGCTCGCATCAAAAAAGAGCGCACCATCTGCGTTAACATTGATACCTAGCAGCGGGCTTTCAATCGCTATCGTTGTAACGTCTAAACGCGGCGAATCACTCAATATCCCTTTCAAATCAGGGGCTAAACGCACCAGCAGCCCTTCTGCCATCGGTAGGCTAGCATCGCCCCATGAGGCTTCTTGGCGCAATCGCAGAATGGCTGCGCGAACAGCATCTGCATTAAGACGAGAAAGCTCTGCTTCAATCCGCCCGCTTAACAAAGGGGTGTCTGGCGCTTCACTTGGGACACTTACCTCACCAATGATTAGTTCACCATTTAAGCGAAGCTCTTGCTCGTCGAGCACCATGTGGCTGTGAACATCAAGCGGCGACAGATGAATATCATAGGCAGGATAGTGAAGCGATAACGCCTCAACATGCAGATGGTCGCGCTGCGCAAAGTGATAGGCATCATCAATATAGGTATAACGACTTTCGAGGGAGGAAGGCCCCAGGGTTAACTGAGCGGGTCCGTCCGTTAACGTGAGCTGGTCGAACAGCCCGCGCAACCGCCAATCACCAAACACGCCCTCTAAGCGCATCCGAGCACCACGCACAGATAGCTCACGGCCACTTTGCTGGATCACAAAAGGAGCCAGTGCCAGACGCAGCTCACTGTGGCCACTTAGTGTATGGTAGCGCCCTTGCCAACGCGGGATAGACGGAGCGGAGACTTCTCCCACGGCTTTTTGCAAAACGCTATCTAAACGAGGTAATAGCGTTCCCTCAACATCGGTACTTAGCGCACCATGACGAGCGCGGTATGTAAGCTCTAACCGCCATGGCCGCCCTAATAAGGGCGATAAAAGCAGTTTCCCCTGAGACGTCAACCACCCTTGGCGGCTTTCCGTGCGACTAACTCGCCACTCCCCTCGCGCTTCCAAATCTTCTAGTGCTTGACGAAGACTGCGTTCAAACAAAATGCTCGATAGCAGTTGTGCTACCACCCACGCCACCACGAAGGCCGCGAGAATAGGCACGATCAGTCGTTCCTTGCGCATGCGATCTCCTTGAACACCCCCACGATTGGAGCCATTCACCACCGACGTTGTGTAATCAGTTTAAGGTAATCAGATAAGTCCATTTATTATAATAAGTGGCTCACCTGCCAGTTTTGGCAGGTAGGTTATTAGTGTAGCCAAAACCATAAATGCATCGTACTCCACGCG
>NZ_JBWDLI010000078.1:0-2535 GCF_056238625.1 Colwellia sp. F1 | reverse complement strand
ATTTCGAGACATCGGCAAAGCAAATAAATCGCTTGGCGCAGGCGGCGACGATTTTTTCCCGGGTTAGCGCTGCGCCACCGCCTTTAATCATTTGTAAGTTAGCGTTTACTTCGTCTGCGCCGTCGATGTAGAAAGGGACATCGCCAACATTGTTCAGCTCGAATACCTCAATACCTAGCGCCTGTAGGCGCTTAGCACTGGCTTCTGAACTGGCAACGGCACCTTTAAAACGGTCTCTAAGCGGGCCCAAACGATCAATAAACAGGTTCGCTGTTGAGCCTGTGCCAATACCTAGCACGGTCTCTTTTTCGAGATGAGGCTCAATTTCTTTAACCGCAGCATCCGCTACGGCCGCTTTCAATTCATCTTGGGTCATCATGTTTTCCTGCGTCAGGGTTAGGCAGTGTTCCCTAGTATAACGGCCTTAGCGCCGACTGCCGATGGAAACGCCGCTAGACGGCGCTAGGCGTAATCTGCTACCAATAAAGGCTTTGCTCTCTCCCGTTAGGGTCACGTTATTTTTTTGGGATTCCCGCATGCTCGAAGCAACCGTCAAAAAGATCCTCCAAGCCCGCGTTTATGAAGCCGCTTGTGAGACCCCCATTTCACCCGCTCCCTTTTTGTCGCGTCGTTTCAATAACCAAATTTTGATTAAGCGCGAAGATCTTCAGCCAGTGTTTTCTTTCAAGATTCGTGGTGCTTACAACAAAATGGCCCAGCTAACTGAAGAGCAGAAGGCCAAGGGCGTGATTGCTGCGTCGGCGGGGAATCATGCCCAGGGGTTGGCCATGGCAGCCAAACTGATGGGCGTGAAAGCGGTTATTGTGATGCCACGTATTACGCCCGATATTAAGGTTCAGGCAGTACGCGCCCGCGGTGCTAAGGTTATTTTGAAAGGTGATGCATTTGCTGCTGCTGCTGAGCATGCTCAAGAATTGATTAAAGAGCATGGCTATACCTATATTCCGCCGTTTGATGATATCGATGTGGTCGCTGGCCAGGGCACTATTGGGGTTGAAATTCTGCGTCAGCACAGCGGCCGTCTAGATGCTATTTTTGTTCCTGTCGGTGGCGGCGGCTTAATTGCAGGCGTTGCGGCGTATGTGAAATACCTGCGCCCAGATATCAAAATCATTGGCGTAGAAGCCGAAGATAGTGCCTGTTTAAAAGCCGCGCTAGAAGCCGGGGAGCGGGTCGTACTGGATCAAGTTGGTGTGTTCGCGGAAGGTGTCGCCGTCGCGCAAATCGGTGAGGTGCCCTTTTCTTTAGTGCGTGACTTAATCGACGACGTTATCACGGTGAATACCGATGAGATGTGCGCTGCGGTGAAGGATATCTTTGATGATACCCGTGCCGTGGCAGAAACGTCTGGGGCGCTTTCGCTAGCTGGCCTGAAGAAGTATGTGCAGCAAACAGGAGCTGAAGGCGAGACGTTGCTATGTATTAACTCCGGCGCCAATACCAACTTTGATCGCTTGCAACATATTGCGGAACGCACCGAGCTAGGGGAGCAGCGTGAAGCGATCTTGGCGGTGACCATTGCGGAAAACCCAGGTAGTTTTAAAAAGTTTTGCCGCACGCTGGGTAAGCGTATGGTCACCGAATTCAGCTATCGCTATGCAGATAATAGCGAGGCCCATATCTTTGTGGGGATACAAGTTAAACCGGGTGGTGAAGACCGCCAGGCGGTGATTGATAAGCTGCGTGAAGCTGGCTATCAGGTTGAAGATTTGACCGACAATGAGTTGGCGAAGCTGCATATTCGCCACCTGAGTGGTGGTCGGCCTAGCGAGCGCTTTGAAGAAGAGCTCTACCGCTTTGAATTTCCTGAGCGCCCTGGTGCACTAATGAACTTTTTAACTCAGCTACCCCATGATTGGAATATTTCACTGTTCCACTACCGAAATCATGGTGCTGCCTACGGTCGTGTATTGGTCGGTATGCAAGTGCCGAGCAGTGATCAAACCCATGTTGCAGAGTACTTAGATGCGATTGGTTACCGCTATTGGTTGGAGAGTGATAACCCTGCTTATAAGCTCTTCATGGCGTAAAGAATTGTAAGTGCTTACTAACCCACGGAAGTAGAGCTGTTAAGAACAGTGAGTTTTTGAAAGCGTTTAAATGTGCGTTAAAAATAGCACTGAAAGCGGTTGTCAGCTCTCCTCCATAGCCCTATAGTCGTGGGCGAAATTAATGCGGTGTGTCATCTATTAAGAAACATTGTGTAGATGACGCATTACGGACATTTGGCAACCGAGAAAGACGTTGGAGACGAGGCATGCGGCGTAAAAAGCCTGATATGGTGATGGCGCTAACAGTGGTGTTTTTACTTGGGGTACTCGCGACTGGATACGCGCAAGCGCTATCGGGGAGTTAACTTACTAAGTTGATCACAGCGCTTTCAGCGTAAATGCTGCGCCAAACTAGTCGAGGTTGATATTTAAAACGGGCTGATCTTGATGATCAGCCCGTTTTCGTTGGTCGAATAACCTTTGTGTCACTAGCGATCACGTTCAACGGAATATCCCAAGGTTC
>NZ_JBWDLI010000077.1:0-2545 GCF_056238625.1 Colwellia sp. F1 | reverse complement strand
ATACAGTGAGTTTTTAACACAGTAAGTTTTTAGCACTGTGAGGACGTTAACCGAGGGTTTTAATTTTCTCTGGCAACAGACCTTTCGGAGCAAAGCGCAGCACCAAGGTAATCAACATACCGATTACTAGAACCCGCGCCTGCAGCGCCCGGCTATCCATATTGCTAGGCGCTTCCCAACCGAAGGCGTTTTCCCCCAGTGTTACCGCTAGTTGCATTAAAAATAACGCCAGCGGTTCTGACATAATCCAAATGATATAAACCGCGACCGCCCCAAAAATGGTGCCAAGGTTATTACCGGGACCGCCTAAAATCACCATAACCAGCACTAGGAAGGTGTGGTTGAGAGGCAAGTAGCCCTGAGGGTCAAACAGGCTGTTAAAGGTGCCCAGCATGCCACCACCAAGGCCCATTAAAATGCAGCCTAATACGAAAATCTCCAAGCGCCGCTTATTGATATCTTTACCCATGGCCGCTGACGAGACTTCGTTATCGCGAATCGCCCGAATCATTCTGCCCCAGGGAGCGTGGTAAGCCCGGTGGAGTAAAAAGAAAATGACTGCGATCACGACAGCCGTGACTGAAAGATAGATCGCTCGGGAAAGCGTAAAGCCGAGCTCGGCCGGGCCGGGGGTCGGACAGGGGAGAGGTGATTCTGTGGCCGTGCCGCGCGTTAGCCAGTCGGAATTTTTCAAAAAAGCTTTGATGATTTCGGCGATACCCAGGGTGGCAATGGCGAGGTAGTCACTGCGTAGGCCAAGGCAAACGTGGCCAATAAAGTAGCCAACGCCGCCCGCCAGCGCGCCACCCACAATCCAGCCTACCCAGGCCGGTAAGCCAAATCCGCCAATAAAGCCCGCTTGAGACTGTATTTGGCTGGTCACTTCGCGCAGCAGGCTGATAACTATCAAGTAGAGTACGATCCCGATCACGATGGCGAGCACGGTGCGTAGTCTTTTCGGCACACCGAATCGATCAAGCTTTGTCACACCGACGACGATCAAGGTTGCCGCCATGCCATACAACAGAACTTGGCCGAGGTCTCCCGGTAGTTCAGTGCCCCAGAATGCGTCATTCACCGGGACGCTAAACAGCATGGCACAGAAGCCGCCGAGCGCGACAAAGCCCATAACGCCAGCGTTAAACTGACCGGCATAGCCCCATTGAATCGTTAGGCCTAGGGCAAGAATGGCATAACAAGCAGCTTCTACCAGCATACGGGTGCTGTACGCTGCGCCCATGATGGCGTAGACCGCTAGCACGGCAGCTAATAGAGCGCCAAATAGCACCAGCTCGCGCAACGGAAAGCGTTGTTCAGGAGTGGCATCTTTAGGTGTGTAAGCAGGGTTATGGTTTTTTGTGGAATGGCTCATTAGATCACCTTGCCTTTGAACAGGCCGGTAGGACGCCACACTAAGATGGCCACCAAAATAAAGAACGGCACCACAATTTTGTACTCAGTGCCTACAAAGGCGAGGTTGGAGGGGAGTTCTAGCCAGGTAGGTAGGCTGTCGCGGAAAGGACGTAAGAGAACATTCCAGTTAAATACGGCCAGGGTTTCCGCAAAGCCGACGACAAATCCTCCAGCAATGGCACCGTAGGGGTGACCTACGCCTCCGACAATAGCTGCCGCGAAAATAGGTAGTAGTAGGAAGAAACTAAGGTCGGGTTTAAATGTGACGTCTAGTGACAACAGGGTACCCGCAATTGCCGCCAGTGCGCCTGCAATCACCCAAGTAACGGCCACGATGGTGTTGGTATTAATACCCGATGCCTGAGCAAGTTCGGGGTTGTCTGACATGGCGCGCATGGCTTTGCCAAGTCGTGAGCGATTGAGGAATAGGTGCAGGGCGACCACTGCCACAAGCGTAATCACAAACAGATAGATCTGGGGCTCGGTAATCACGATGGGGGCCCGAACTCCCTCTAAAGGTAACGCGATGCGGAAAATTTCTTTGCGGTCATCGACGTACAAGCTTTGGCCGCCGGTCCCGGAAAATAGCCGGATAAGCCCTTGGAGCATAAGTGTCACGCCCAGTGAGCCAATCACCATCACGATAGGCTTGACGCCATGGGCGCGGAGCGGCTTATAAAACGCTTTATCAATGCCCACGGCCAGCGCTGCAGTAAGCAGCATCGCTAACGGCAGCATGATGAGCGCTGTGGGTATTCCGATACTGGCGCCTACCGCTGGGAAGGCGGTAGTCAGGAGCAGCACCATGAAGGCACCAAACGTCATTATGTCGGCATGGGCAAAGTGGGCAAAGCGCATAATGCTAAAAATGAGCGTGACGCCAATGGCGCCAATGGCATAGATAGAGCCAGTAACGCTACCGGCAATCACCACGTTATTGATAAAAAAGACCAGTTCGTTCACGCGTTTCTCCCCCGGGCTAGCCGCCCAAAAAGCTTTTGGCGACGTCAGGGTCAGCCAGTAACGCAGCCCCCGTGTCGGTAAAACGGTTTTGTCCCGCCGCCAGCACAAAGCCTTTATCGGCAATGGCTAAGGCCTGTTTGGCGTTCTGTTCCACCATCAAAATGCCCAC
>NZ_JBWDLI010000076.1:0-2551 GCF_056238625.1 Colwellia sp. F1 | reverse complement strand
ATCTCGCCGATGATCGTACCGTTGATCATCTCTGCGGCGGCGATGTTCTTCTTCTTTTCCAAGGTCAATCTCGCCCAGACCTACGTTGGCGTCATCCTCGCGCATACGGCGCTCGGCATTCCCTTTGTGGTCATCACCGTGACCGCTACGCTATCGAGCTTCGATACTACGCTGATCCGCGCGGCGCATAGTCTCGGCGCTAACCCGACACGAACCTTCTTTAAGGTGGTACTGCCTCTGGTGACACCGGGAGTGGTATCAGGAGCGCTGTTTGCTTTCATTACGTCCTTCGACGAGGTAGTGGTGGTGCTATTCATTGCAGGGCCCGAGCAACGTACCATGCCGATTCAAATGTGGTCGGGCATTCGCGAGCAGATTAGCCCGACAATCCTTGCGGTTGCGACCCTGCTGGTGCTGCTCTCGATGCTGCTGCTTACCACGCTTGAGCTGCTACGTCGGCGTAGTGAGCGTCTACGGGGACTCTCTCCCGACTGAGTCCAAGCAGAGCTGATGCTGTGTCGGTTCTCATCGGGAACGGTGAGGATCAGCACTTTATATGGCAGATTTTTGGCTAACCTGAGTGCGTCATAGAGGGTTGCGTGGGTGTTACGCGACTCGACGGCATCGGCTTACTATTCTGCTACATATCCATGGCGGGCATGGAAGCGTTGCAGTTCCCTGACGCCAGGAGGCTGGCCGGTGAATATTTCGACATAGGCGGGGATGCGCTGCATGCGCACTTTGAGCGGCTCTTGAGTCTTCATCGAGATATAACCGATCTGGGTTAGGTAGATCGTGCGGCCACGGACGTTAGCTGCCAATGAATCATAACCGTAGCGCTGGAACATGCGTGTTAGGGCTTCGATGCGTGTGGCATCGGCAGCCTCGATCTCACTTACCACCGGCGCCGATTGTAGCGCCCAACTGCGCATGGCGAACTCTAGCGGAGAGTCGAATAAGTCAGGGTTCAACCAGCAGTCAAAGACATTAAGCATCGCCTCGACGATGTTCTCGGCATAAGCTTCCGTCTGATGCACCAGCCCTTGGGTATTCTTTTCACGCCAGCGCGCGATCAGTGCTTCGAGCAGTGACTCACGGTCTTTAAAGAACCAGTAGAAACTGGTTCGAGAAAGCTTTAGACGCTTGGCCAGGGGCTGAATACGTACGCTATCGATGCCTGATTCTAGTAGCGTCTCAAACGCCGCATCAAGCCAGACGTCTTGGGAGCCTTTGGTGGTGGACGTATGAGAGGAGGTCATTGGGCTAACCTTTAGGAGAGTTGCGATATAGTGTACATATGTGTCTTTTGCCTGTACACATGGTTAGCGCTTATGGCTGGATCCTAGTGACGGTTGATGATCAATGTTCCTATGCGTGCCGCCCAAACAAGCCTGGCCCGCATCAGCGGGCCAGTTAATCGTGTGTCTTGTGTTGAATGACGTCGCTAGCCTTGGGCTAGCTGTAACGTGGGTGCCTCGTGGCCTAGATTCTCAAGCATGCGAGCAGCGTACCAATTGACAAAATCGATAACACCGAACTCATAGGTTTCAGAATAAGGTCCAGGCTGATAAGCCTTTGAGTTGATACCGCGCTGGTTCTCTTCGGCGAGCTGGCGATCCTGGTCGTTGGTGGCATCCCATACTCGGCGAAGCTGTTCTGGGTCGTAGTCGACTCCCTCCACGGCATCCTTGTGGACAAGCCACTTAGTGGTTACCACGGTTTGCTGCGGACCAATTGGCAATACGCGAAATACCACCGCGTGATCGCCCATGAAATGGTTCCATGAGTTGGGCAGATGAAGGATGCGTAGTGAGCCCATATCGGGGCTTGATAAACGTCCCATCAGTTTCTTGCTGCCGGGCTTACCATCCATTGTCATGGAGACAATGCCATCCAGTAGCGGCGTACGCGTCAGGCGATTGCGTTTACCAAACCGTTTCAATTGGTAAGGTACCTGCTCTGCGTCCCAGTCTGCTTGTTTACGTGCCACCAGCGCTTTGTAGGCGGGTGTTGCGCGGGGGTCGTCGGTATCATCAAACTCTTGCAACGAATTAAGCAGTTCAGGGTGCGCGCCGTTACAGTGGTAGCACTCGCGATTATTTTCGATCACAAGCTTCCAGTTGGCTTGCTCAACGATGCTGGATTCGGTGGCAACCTTGACGTTATCCATCTGGTATGGCTCAAGATAATGCTCAAGCGTTGTCAGAAAATCGTCAATTGCAGGTGGCTCTTCGCTCAGGTTGATAAAGATGAAGCCGCCAGCGGTTTGGACGTTGACTGGCTTGAGGCCAAACTGGTTGAGGTCGAAGTCAGTGCCCATGTCGCTACCGGCAAACAGCAAGCGGCCATCAAGCTCGTACGTCCACTGGTGATACGGGCAGACAAGTTTCGCCACTTTGCCCTTATCTTTTACGCACAGACGCGAACCACGGTGGCGGCACACATTGTGAAACGCATGAATAACGCCTTCACTACCGCGCACAATAACGATGGGGTTGTCACCAATATCCAAGGTGATGAAGTTACCCTTGGTGGGGATCTCGCAGGTCAT
>NZ_JBWDLI010000075.1:0-2560 GCF_056238625.1 Colwellia sp. F1 | reverse complement strand
GTTTGGCTATTTGCCGTCGTGTTAGGCCTAACTTTGCTGGTCCTATTATGATGTTAACGGCCCGCACAGATGATCTTGATCAGGTACTGGGTTTGGAAATGGGGGCCGATGACTATGTGCCAAAGCCGGTTCAACCCCGTGTACTTCTTGCGCGTATGCGTGCGCTACTGCGTCGTGCCGATGCACCAGCGCCGGGTGGTGAGATGCGCCTGCGCTTCGAAAATCTAGAGATAGATAACGCAACGCGTGAGGCCTGGCTTTCCGGTGAGCGTATAGATCTCACTAGCGCAGAGTTTGATCTGCTGTGGCTGTTGGCGAGCAACGCAGGGCGTGTATTAACCCGAGAAGAAATTTTTAATGAGCTGCGTGGCATTAAATACGATGGACAGGATCGTTCGATTGACGTGCGGGTTTCGCGTATTCGTCCCAAAGTAGGCGACGACCCTAACCAACCGCACCGAATCAAAACAGTGCGGAGCAAAGGCTACCTTTTCGTCAAAGACAGTTAACTAACAGAGGCTAACCGCATGCGGCGAGTGCTGGGCCACGGTTCTTTCTTAAGGTTTTATCTTCTGCTGGGGCTTGCACTGTGCGTAGTATTCTTTATTGCATTGGGCGGGCGCTCTTTTATTGAGCAGATTCGTCGCGAAGATTATCGTGAACAGCTTGCCGCATTGCCGATGTCATTAATGACGCAGCAGTTAGCATCAAGTCCGGTGGCGGGAAGAGAAAGCCTGCTTGCCCGCTTCTCGGAACAGCTGGGGATGCAGCTCTCACTTAAGCGTATTGAGAGTGTAGGGCTTAACTATTTTGAGCAAGCTCGCGTCGAGCGAGGCACGGTATTAGTTGCTGAAGATCCCTGGCGGTTACGGCAACGTATACCTAACGATGAGTGGCTGCTGGAGGCAACATTTGCCGCCTGGAGCGAGCGTCAGTGGCAGGGCAGCATGATACTACTCGGGGGGTGGCTTGCTAGTATGCCTCATGAGGCGAGGGCTGACGCCATCGCCTCGCTAGACGCGGGTAGTTGGCCACTTGTTTTGCTTTCCGCGCCGCCTTCTGACCTTACTCCAGAACAGCAGTTTCAACTCGCCCAGGGAGGCGTGTTGACTCGGCTGGTGTCGGATAAGCTCTCACTGATGCTGCTTTATCGGTTGCCGGATGATAATCAATGGTTACAAGCGGGGCCTACCTCGCGTGGTGATACGCTGCCAGCCAATTTGCATCTGCCTTTACTGGTGGGGTTAATGGTGGTGCTGAGCCTAATTATTTATTTAATTATGCGCAGCATTGAAGCGCGTATGGCGCGTTTGGAGCTTGCCGCGACTAGAATCGCCAGCGGGCGCTTAGAAACCCGGGTAAAGGTGGAAAGCGGAGACTTTTTAGGCCGTTTGGGCATGGCATTCAATGGGATGGCGAATCAAGTTCAGAGTTTGCTAAGAGGTCAGCAAGAAATGATTCGCGCGGTCTCTCATGAATTACGCACGCCGGTGGCTCGTATACGGTTTGCGGTGCAAATGGTCGAAGATATGACCGACCAACCAGCGATTCGTCGTCAGCTTCAGGGGATCGATGCTGATATTTCCGAGCTAGACGAATTGGTAGACGAAATTCTCACCTATGCCCGCTTGGGGGGAGAGTCGATCAATGGCGTTGAATTAGAGATGGCATTGGTTGAGTGCCGGGCAATGGCTGAGCGAGTCATCGACACGCTGTCACCGTTGCACCAAAGCTTATCGTTAACGCTGGATGGTAGTGCTGAAGTTGAGCTGTACGCCGGACCCCGCTATTTACAACGAGCGCTGCAGAACCTTGTCAGCAACGCCTGTCGCTATGGCAAGTCGCAAGTAGTGATTCGCCTATGGGATGAGCCTCACCTTGTACGGATTGATATTGAGGATGATGGGCCTGGCATACCACCCGAGGCGCGTAGCGATATCTTCAAGCCGTTTGCCAGGCTTGATGACAGTCGTGCCCGTAGCTCTGGGGGCTACGGGCTTGGCTTGTCCATTGTGCAAAAAATTATGGCAGGCCATGGCGGTAGCGTCACTGTGGATACCAGCCCTACACTGGGCGGTGCGCGCTTTACGCTGCTGATTCCTCGTCGCGAGTTGCCGGTTTAATCCCTGATAGCACCGCAAATGACGTCTCTTTAGCGGTGCGCAAAAAATCCTGCATCCAAGGCGCTTCTCTATTTTCTTCCCGAATGGCTGCATAAAGCGTGCTCCAAATACCATTCTCACCGAGTTTTACGGCGCTAACGTAATCCCGCTCTAAATACTCGGTGAGCGCCCAGTTGGGTAGCGCGCAGACGCCTCTACCACTGGCAACAAGCTGCATCATCATAATGGTGAGCTCTGCGGTGCGGATTTCCTGTGGTCGCACATTGGCGGGAGACAAAAACTGGGTAAACACGTCCAGCCGAGAGTGCTCGACCGGATAGGTGATCAGTGTCTCCTCGGCTAACGCTTGTGGTTCGATAAACGGACGGCCAGCAAAAGCATGCTGTCGAGCAACCGCCAGCAGTCCCTCATAACGAAATAGAGGCGCGTAGTGAACC
>NZ_JBWDLI010000074.1:0-2579 GCF_056238625.1 Colwellia sp. F1 | reverse complement strand
GGGTCAGATCCCGCTGAACCCCGAGACAATGGAAATTGTCTCTGACGACTTTGAAGCACAAGCGCGTCAAGTATTTACCAATCTTCAGGCGGTGTGTGAAGAGGCTGCCGGTACGCTGGGCGATATCGTCAAACTCAACTTATACCTAGTTGATTTGGATAACTTTGCGATCGTGAACAAGGTGATGGAAGAGTTCTTCTCGTCGCCTTTCCCTGCCCGTGCAGCGGTCGGCGTCAAAGCGTTACCCAAAGGTAGTCAAGTAGAAGCAGAAGCTGTGATGGTCATTGGCGACTAAGCCACTGAGCCGGCTGTCTTTAGTAAGAACGGGCGAGCACTCAATCATCAAGTGCTCGCTTTTTTTTGAGGATCGTGCAGAGGAATAGCGCGACGGTTAGGCTTTTTGTGGCGTTAAGAAACCGCCCTCTTTTAGCACCTGTGCGTAGCCTTCTTTGTAGGTCGGATAGCGAAATTCATAACCTGTTTCACGGATGCGGCTATTATCGCAGCGTTTACTGGTGCGACGGCGTAGGGGTGACTGCATGGTCTCGGTAGATTCAACCTTGAGCTGTTTGGCTAACCACGCCATCACGTTATGTAGGGTGACAGGCTCGCAGTCGCTAGCTAGGTAAAGGTCGGCGAGTGGCGCGCCTTTTTCCTGACAACGAATTAAGTGCGCCAAAATACCGGTGCAGTCATCACGGTGAATACGGTTGGAGTAGCTGACGGGGGTCACCGCGGCAATACGGCCTTCCGCGACCTGGTGAATTAAACGATCACGGCCAGGGCCGTAAATACCCGAAAAGCGCACAACCGTGCCGGGAATCGGATGATTAATCAGCGCTTGTTCAGCATTGCACATCAGCTTGCCAGAAAAACTGGTCGAACCGGTTGGGCTGTCTTCATTTACGACTTCGCCTTCCTGCTGGCCATAGACACTGGTCGATGACACAAAAAAGATACGTTTTGGCGGCGTTTTATGTTGCTCCAGCACGCCAAGCACACGATTGAGGCCATCCGGATAGGCACTTTGGTAGGCACTCTCCTCGAAACGGTCAGCGCTGACCGTATAGATAACGTAGTCAGCGTGAGGCAGAGCGTCAGCACCAGCGCCTTCAAGGTCGTTAAGATCAAGCGCCAACGGCTCAATGCCGGTGTCTTTTAATGCCCCGGTGTGACGGCGTACGCCGATAACATGATGGCCCTCGCTGAGTAGCTCGCGTCCGAGCGTTATGCCTATATCTCCGCAGCCAATAATCAGTACCGTTTGCTTCACCTTGGTCACTCCTCTTGATTAATATTCCCTATCAGATACAAAGTCCCTATGAGATGTGCCATCTTCAATAGGGTTTGTTTGTCCTTTTCCATCTCGCTATCACGATGACTTAACGAGCTGCAACGAGAGGATGCCACTGGCACCGCTATGACTTTAACAGAACTACGCTACATCGTAACCCTTGCCCAAGAACGTCACTTTGGTCGCGCCGCCGAACGCTGTCATGTTTCACAGCCAACGCTCTCGGTGGCGGTAAAAAAGCTTGAGGACGAGCTTGGTACACCGCTGTTTGAACGTTCCAAATCAACGGTGCAGGTCACCCCGCTGGGAGACAAAATCGTTGCTCAAGCCCAGCGCGTGCTGGAACAGAGCCGACTTATCTACGAAATGGCGAATGCTGGAAAAGACCAGTTGGCTAACCCGCTGCGCATTGGTGCTATTTATACGATAGGCCCCTACTTATTTCCCCACCTAGTGCCAGCACTGGCTAGCGCTGCGCCGCAAATGCCGTTGTATATCGAAGAAGGTATGACCGGTTCTCTGCGGACAAAGTTACGCAGTGGCGAGCTGGATGTGATTATTGTGGCGCTGCCTTTCACAGAGACCGACGTGGTTACCAAGCCGATTTACGATGAGCATTTTGAGGTATTGATGCCAGCCAGCCATCGCTGGGTAAGTCGTGACGCGATTCACAAAGAAGATTTGTTAGAAGAGCGCTTGTTGTTGCTGGGGGAAGGGCACTGCTTCCGTGATCAAATTTTAGAAGCCTGTCCGGCGATTACCCAAAAGCTTAACAGCCCAAATAATACGTTGATAGCAGAGGGTGGATCATTGGAAACCATTCGCCATATGGTGGCATCTAAATTAGGCATTACGGTACTGCCACAGTCGGCGCTGGGCACTGATCAGTATGAAAATGCCATGTTGGTGAGCCGGCCATTCGTTGAGCCCGCGCCTTCGCGCACCGTCGCCATTGCGTGGCGGGCAAGCTTTCCTCGCCCTAAAGCAATTGATGCGTTAGCCAAGGCGATTAGCCAATGTCAGCAACCTGTACACACTACTAGTCCGTCCTCATGAGTGACCTTTCTGCACCGGTTTCGTCGTTGAAAGGGGTTGGCGAAGCGCTTGCGCTAAAGTTGGCGCGCTTGGGAATCCACTGCGTCAGCGACCTGCTCTTCCACCTGCCGCTGCGCTACCAGGACCGTACACGGCTAACGCCCATTGGCCTGCTGCGCGCAGGGAGTGAGGCGGTGGTAGAAGGGGAAGGCACCGCGTGCGATGTTGTTAAGGGGCGTCGGCGTAGTTT
>NZ_JBWDLI010000073.1:0-2613 GCF_056238625.1 Colwellia sp. F1 | reverse complement strand
GGATAGTTTTATCAACCATGTGATGCGCCGTGTTTCCGAGCACTACCCCGATGTGCTGATCGAGATTAAAACAGGGATTTATTACCCCCGAGAACCCCATGAAATGGTGGCCAGCGACGAGGTGGATATCGCGATTACCTACGGCCCCATTTCAGACCCACGGTTAGTGGTGCACTCCTTTGAACGAGGGCCATTGTGTGCGCTGGTAGCACCGTCCCACCGGCTTGCTCGCCAAGAGAGCGTGTCGATCACAGAGTTATTACAGCACAAGTTGATTTTTTTACCGGATGTCTCGGGCTCTCAGCAGTTCGTCAATGCGCTATTTGGTGCTGCCGGGCAGTTGGCTACGCCTGCCTATCGCTGCAACCTGCATTCGGTGTCTCGAAGGATGGCTTGTGCCGGGATTGGCGTGTCGTTTATGACGGCTGCTGCTGCACGCAGTGAAATAAATGCGGGTTTGCTGAAGGCGATTCCCATTGATCACCCTATGGCGGCTAGCAGCCAGGGCAATTTGGTGCGTAGAGTCGGCAGAAGACTTTCACCCGCTGCCGACTATTTATGGAAGTTAATGATGGCGATGCAGTGATGTGCTGGTGTATCAGTTAGCCATCATGTACACGCCTGGACCAATTGGCCAGCCCATCGCCAGCCAGAACATCAAAAACGTTGACCAGGCGAGCAAAAAGCCTATGGCTAACGGCAGCATGGTGGCTATCAACGTGCCTAGCCCCATATCTGGCTTATAACGCTGCATATACACCAGTGCTACCGAAAAATACGGGCACATAGGGGAGATAATGTTAGTGCTGGAATCGCCTATGCGGAACATTGCCAACACAAAGGCTGGGTCGAAGTCGATCATCATCAGCATCGGTACGAATACCGGAGCCATTAACGCCCACTGAGCGGAGCCACTGGTCATAAAGACATTCAGTACTGCGCTCATCGCAATAAACGCGCCTACCAGCGGCAGCCCGGTAAACCCGGTGCTTTGTAGAATGTTGGAGCCTTCGATAGCAATAAACTGCCCCAGTTCTGACCAGCGGAAATAAGCAATAAACTGCGAAATGGCAAAGAACAGTACTAGAGTCGGTGCTAGGTCACTGGCAGACTCCGCCATGCGTTGTGGTACATCGCGACTGCTGGTGATCTTGCCGGTGGTGATGCCATAGACCAAGCCAATAGTGACGAAATAGCCAAACATCAGTGGCACGAGTGAGCGCAAAAAGGGTGACGGAATCAAGCCGCCTTCTTCATTACGCAGTGGTGATGCTTCGGGAACCACGGCAATTAAGATCAGCGCTAGGTAAATCAGTGTGGCAACGCCTACCCGCTTTAGGCCGCGCTTTTCTGCGTCGGTTAATGTCGGTTTTATGATGTCAGTTTTAAAGTCTTTACTTATCGGCAGGGTGCGCTGCAGCCTCGGCTCTACGATTTTATCGATAATTAACGTGCCAATAATTGCCAGTACAAACACTGAGCAGGCCACGAAGTAGTAGTTATCAACAGGTGAAACGTAGGCGTCTGGGTCTACCAAACGTGCGGCTTCCGTGGTTATGCCAGCAAACAGCGCATCCCCGACGGTAATGAATAGGCTGGCATCAAACCCGGCGCCTGCCGCCGCGTAGGCAGCGGCGGCACCGGCGATTGGGTGGCGGCCCACCGAGTAGTACACCATAGCGGCTAGCGGGATCAGAATCAGGTAGTTGGCATCAGAGGCAATACTGCCGCAAATACCCGCCATAAAAACGCAGAAAGTAAGCAGCGCGGGTGGTGCTTTCGCCACGCTCACCTGCATCAACGTCGACATCAAGCCCACCTTGTCGGCCAAACCAATGCCGAACATCACCACCAAAATAAGGCCGAGGGGTGGGAAGTTAACGAAGTTACTGACCACGCTGGTCAGCATGAACTCAATGCCATCGGCCGAGAGTAGACTGCGTACCTGAACCACCGCGTCGGTTTGCGGGTTAACCGCTGAAACGCCGAGTGAAGAAAGCAGGGTTGAGAGGATTACAACCGTGCCTGCTAAAATGACAAAGAGAATAAATGGGTGTGGGAGCTTGTTACCCACACGCTCAATAGATGAAAGAACACCTTGCATCGTATTAATCCTTTTTTCTTAACGTTATTTTTTTAATCGTAATGAGAGGCCTGCAGAGAATTAAGTGCGTGATAACAGCTCTTTTGCCAACGCCACAAACATCCCGCCTGCAACTGGTAGAACAGCATCGTTAAAATCGTAGTGCTCGTTGTGCAGATAGGCGCTATCGCCATTACCGACAAAAAAGAAGCATCCCGGTACTTCCTGTAGGTAGAACGCGAAATCCTCCGCCCCCATGGTGGGCATATAGTCCAACTGCTGAATGTCGTGACTTACTGCGTACTTGTTGGCAATTGTTAGCACGCGTTCTGACCACGCAGAGTCGTTAACCAGGGGGGGCACCTGGTGGAGGTGTTCCAGATGAAACTGCGCACTGTGGGCTGCGCATACGCCCGCGGTTACCTGCTCAAGCTTGCCTGCGAGCGCATCGCGTGACGAGGGACGATCGCTGCGGATATTCACTAACAGTTCGGCTTGGCCAGGAATCACATTGGCGGCGTCGCCAGCAT
>NZ_JBWDLI010000072.1:0-2658 GCF_056238625.1 Colwellia sp. F1 | reverse complement strand
GTATTGCTTCATGCTAGAGCAACCGTTACAGGTGCACATAGCGTTTCACTGGCTTCTGAAGAGGGCGTTACCCAAGTAACCGCGCAAAAGATACTGCTAGCGACAGGTGGCTGGCCATGGGTGCCTGATTTTCCTGGCAGTGAATATACAGTCACTTCCAATCAGGTATTTGACCTTGACGCCTTTCCGGACCGGTTCCTGGTGTTGGGGGGCGGCTATATTGCGGTTGAGTTCGCAAGCATATTCAACGGCCTCGGTAGTGAAACCCATTTGATTTATCGTGGAGACCTGTTTCTAAAAGGCTTTGATGAAGAAGTCCGAGCTTTTACCCGAGATGAAATGAGCAAAAAAGGCGTCAATCTGCATTTCAATACCAATATCGAACGGATTGAACCCAATGGTGACGCGTTTAACGTGTATTTGACGAACGGTGATGTCCAAGAGGTAGATGTCGTTTTAGCCGCAACAGGACGTCATGCCAATACACAGGGACTAGGGCTTGAAGAATTGGGCATTCACCTTGATAGTAAAGGGAAAATCCCAGTGAATGCACGCTATGAGACGGCGGTTCCTTCAATTTTGGCGCTTGGCGATTTGACCCAAGGACTGGAACTGACGCCCGTAGCACTAGCGGAGGCGATGCAGCTCGTCGATATCCACTTCAATGAAACACTACCTAAACCGCTAGACTACGCCACGATTCCTACGGCTGTTTTTTGTCATCCCAATATTGGAACAGTAGGGCTATCTGAAGAGGCTGCTAGAGAAAACATTGGCAAAATTCGCGTTTATAGCGCGGACTTTAAAGCAATGAAGCATACATTATCAGGCAGCCAAGAGCGCACCTTGATGAAGCTAATCGTTGATGATGCTACCGATGTTGTCGTAGGGGCTCACATGGTCGGTGAAGAGGCTGGAGAGTTGATACAAGGGATCGCCATTGCGGTCAGAGCTGGGCTTACAAAAGAAGATTTCGATCGCACCATTGGCATCCATCCCACAGGTGCCGAGGAGTTTGTAACAATGAGAACAGCCACGCGCAATTGATTACATAGAATTCATATTTTTAAGGCGAGCATTGGCTCGCCTTTTTTGTCTAGCAGCCAGGCAAGGTTGATCTAAACTCTTTCAATATAGCGGATCTTTCAGCTAATTTTCGCAGGCAGAGCGGCTTTTATAATTTAAATTTATGGAAAAGCACAGGATGAATAATATGATTTTTGAATTGCTCATAATCAGCTGTTATAATGGCGCTCAAATTCGCTACAGCGAAGCATAACCATGAGCACGCCAATAATACCTTTTACCCCTTCTGCAGACCTTGCTCGCCCAACAGTCGCTGATGCTGTGGTTGGGCATGCGTCTACTCCATTATTCATTCGCAAGCCAAATGCAGATGATGGTTGGGGCATCTACGAGTTGATAAAAGCTTGCCCGCCGCTTGATGTTAATTCTGCTTATGCTTATCTACTGCTGGCAACCCAGTTTCGTGACACCTGCGCGGTGGCGACAAATGAAGAGGGCGAGATAGTTGGGTTTGTATCGGGCTATGTGAAAGACAATGCGCCGGACACGTACTTTCTATGGCAGGTTGCCGTTGGTGAAAAAGCACGTGGTACTGGCTTGGCACGCCGTTTAGTCGAAGCCATTATGTCGCGCCCAGAACTTGATAATGTGCACCACCTGGAAACGACGATCACGCCCGACAATCAGGCCTCTTGGGGTCTATTTCGCCGCCTCGCTGCCCGTTGGCAAGCCCCGTTAAACAGCCGTGAATATTTCTCTACCGAACAACTCGGTGGGGAGCATGATCCTGAAAACCTAGTTCGTATAGGTCCATTTCAAACAGACAGCATGTAACCGAACGAACCAGCTCTTGCCCAATGCGCGGCTCTTGCAAGCTGGTTACGTTTTAAATTGGTTACCGCTGTTTCCGCCAGTTCGTCCCACGCTTGACTCAATGATTTAAAAAGGAGGTCGTTAATGCAGACCCAAACGCTTGAACGCATGGAATCTAACGTACGTACTTACTCGCGCTCATTCCCCGTTGTATTTACCAAAGCCCAGAATGCTCGTTTAACGGATGAGAATGGTCGTGAGTATATTGATTTCCTAGCCGGTGCCGGCACGCTCAATTACGGTCACAATAACCCACATCTCAAACAGGCAATGATCGACTATCTGTCAACAGATGGCATTGTTCATGGCCTGGATATGTGGACCGCGGCAAAGCGCGATTACCTAGAAACCCTTGAAGAAGTTATCTTCAAACCGCGTGGCTTAGACTACAAGGTACACCTGCCGGGCCCGACCGGAACTAACGCAGTGGAAGCGGCCATCCGTTTGGCCCGTGTTGCTAAAGGTCGCCATAACATTGTGACCTTTACCAACGGCTTCCACGGCGTCACCATGGGAGCACTGGCAACCACAGGTAACCGCAAATTCCGCGAAGCGACCGGCGGCATTCCCACACAAGGTGCAAGCTTTTTACCCTTTGACGGTTATATGGGAGAGCATGCAGATACGCTGGATTACTTCGAAAAATTGCTTAACGATAAATCTGGCGGCCTCGATATACCCGCGGGTGTTATTGTCGAAACCGTGCAAGGCGAGGGCGGTATTAACGTAGCAGGCCTAGAGTGGCTCAAGCGTCTAGAA
>NZ_JBWDLI010000071.1:0-2671 GCF_056238625.1 Colwellia sp. F1 | reverse complement strand
AGCTTCCAGTGCCGGTTTAAGCGTACTCAGTTGAGCATTAAGCAACTTTGGGACATGCAAGTAGATGGTGTTGCCCTGCTCGCCGCCAACTTCGCCCCGCGCGACATTTATTCGGTAGTCAGCAAACTGGGCCACTATATCGCGGAGAATACCGATACGGTTCTGACAGTAAAATTTTAGACGCATAGCACCCTCACCACAAAAAACTAACGTAGTTGCTTAGGCCTGCCTGAAAAACCAGTGACTTCGGACATCGCTTAGCCACCGCTCACCGGCAGCCCCTGCTCTTCTTTCATACTCCGCAGTATGATTTCAGAGCGAACCTGGGTGACATTAGGATGAGGTAATAAGTGGTGGTGAATAAAGTCTGAAAACTCGGTGAGATCCTTGGCGATCACATGCAGTACATAATCCGCATCCCCCGACACAGAATAAGCCTCACGCACCATGGCGTGCTTCGTTAGTAACGTTACAAAATCATCATCCATGCTCTCGCCATGCGCTTTGAGATTAACGCGGGTGATCGCACGCAAGCCAAACCCTAGGCTGGAGGCATCAAGCCTCGCCGAATATCCCTTAATCACCCCTTCGGCTTCTAGCCGCGCTTTGCGCCGGGAGCACTGAGAGGGAGACAAGCTGACACGTTCTCCCAACTCTGAATTGGTGAGGTCTGAGTTCTTCTGCAAAACTGATAAAATTGCAAGATCATATCGATCCAAAGAAATTCCGTGCATACAACACTCCAGTCACGCACAAGCTGTGCGCTATTTGGCGTTATCTTAGGTTAGTTTGCAACCTAATTGCACCATCTCTTCCCTATACTGAGCCTGTTCACTTACAAGATAATAATAGGAGAGACAGCGATGGGACCTTTTCCTCATGACGCGCCAAACGTAACCATAAGCGATGCAAACCCAGCGGGCACCGATGGTTTTGAATTTGTTGAATTTGCCCATCCTGAGCCGGAAAAGTTAGACAGCCTGTTTCGGCAAATGGGCTTCGTTCCTGTTGCAAAACACCGTGACAAGTCAGTCACCGTTTATCGTCAGGGTGATATTAACTATCTGCTTAACAGCGAGCCTAACTCCCATGCGTCAGCGTTTATTGAGGCGCACGGCCCCTGTGCACCGGCCATGGCTTGGCGCGTTGTTGATGCTCAGCACGCCCTAAAACGTGCCGTTGAGTTAGGGGCTGAAGAGTTCACTGGCAATAAATCTATCGATGCGCCAGCGGTTGTCGGTATTGGTGGCTCGCTGCTTTACTTTATTGATACGTATGGCGATAAAGGTAGCTGTTACGCAAATGAGTTTGACTGGTTAGATGAGGTAGATCCTAAGCCTAAAGGGTTTGGCTTTTACTATCTTGACCACCTGACTCATAACGTTATTCGCGGCAATATGGACACATGGTATAAGTTTTATCATGACACCTTTAACTTCCGCGAAATACGCTACTTTGATATCGCTGGTAAAGTTACCGGCCTTACTAGCCGCGCATTAACTTCTCCCGATGGCAAAATTCGCATTCCGATTAACGAGAGTGCCGACGATCACAGCCAAATTGAGGAGTACTTGCGCGAGTACAATGGCGAAGGTATTCAGCATATCGCCATTGCAACGAACGATATCTACACCGGCACAGATTCCATCGCTGACGCAGGGCTTGAGTTTATGCCTGGTCCGCCGAGCATCTATTATGAAAAATCACTTGAGCGCGTAAAAGGTCACCAAGAGCCTCTCGATAAACTTCGTAACCGCGGCATTTTGATTGATGGCGAAGGTGTCGTGGGCGGTGGCGAAACCAGAATTTTGCTACAAATTTTCTCTAAAACAGTGATTGGCCCGATCTTCTTCGAGTTTATCCAGCGTAAAGGCGATGATGGGTTTGGAGAGGGCAATTTTAAAGCTCTGTTCGAATCCATCGAAGAGGACCAAATTAACCGCGGCGTGTTACAAAGCACTGCAGAATAGCAAAAACGCTTAATAACATAATTAGCGCTGACGAAAAGGAAACACTGTGCAAGACGCTTGGCGTAACTATGCAAATGCCCCCCAAGAGGGGGCTATTGTTTGCCCTTCTCATCTTATAGAAGAAGGCAATGCACACTGCATAGAAGTTATTAGTAACGACACACCTTTCCCGATGATTGTAACGCGCATAAATGGTGTCATTTATTGCTACGTTAATGCCTGCCCCCACCAATACTTACCATTAAATTACCGGTCGGACAGCATCATTTCGTCAGATGGGCACCGCTTACTATGCAGTGCCCATGGCGCAGCATTCGATATTAAAACAGGCAACTGCTTAGCAGGTGCTTTTGATAATCTTGACGCAATACCGGTGTTTGAAGACCCGCAAGGCAATGTTTGCATTGGCTGATGCTAGATTAAGCCCTGCGATAATGGCCTCAGGCGGCCTAGCGCAGGGCTTATCGCTTACAGCGTGAGGCCGAGCAACAGGTAAGCAGCCAAGGAGAGTGTCGCAACGGCAAGCGCAAAGGGAATTTGCGTCTTGATATGGTCGATATGGTCAGAAGCAGCCCCTGTTGAGGCAAGCACAGAGGTATCCGACAACGGCGAACAGTGGTCCCCGAACACACCGCCACCCGCTACGGCTGCCACTGTGGCATACACCAGCGGTGTCAGCATATCGCTGCTGAAGTTGAATG
>NZ_JBWDLI010000070.1:0-2671 GCF_056238625.1 Colwellia sp. F1 | reverse complement strand
GGTATGGTTTAGCTTTTGTAACTACAGATACTCATTAAACAGTGAGTACAATCGTGTATAACAAAGAAAAAAACCTCTCTAAGCTATTACATACGCTATATGACAACGTCACCTACCCAGAGGGCTGGGGCGAATTCCTGCAACAGCTTGCCAGCCATTTCAATTCTCCTTCAGCCGCATTGCGTATCACTGATCGTGAAAACCCTATCGTTTACCGATCCTTTGCTATTGGCTTAGAGCAGGGGCTTAATTATGAGCAGGAGGCCGTGGTTTTTGACCCCTTCCGCACATCACTGGCTAGCGGCCCACTTGGCAAAGTCCATATAAGTACCGACATTATTTCTGATCGGGCATTTGAACACTCTGAGCACTACCAATTATTTTTCCGCCCGAACGGGAATTTTTATGCCATGGGAACCCAGTTTGAACGCGATGGCTCATCTGCGATGCATATTGGCTTACATCGACCACGCGAAAAGGGCATGTTTACTCGGCAGGAGCAAGAACAGCTAGAAGATTTGAGCGGACATTTACGCCGTGTAGCTCATCTGACCAAACTGACTAGCCAAGTACAGGAAGCATTAGCACAAGCTCAGAATGCCTTTAACCACCTTCCTTTTGGGGTGTGGATGTTGGACGCAAACCTACGCTGCCACTGGTCAAACCGAGTTGCCGAAGATGTGCTTAGCACCCATTGCTTCGGTATACAGCAGCGTAACGGCCGCTTAATTTTCGATGAAGAAAAGCTCGGTTCAGCCCTTGCTCAGGCATCACGTAAGCTAAACAAAGCAGAAAGTCGCTGTGAGAGCATTCAGCTAAATAGGGCAGGAGCTTCATTGGTACTTTTCTGTAACCGGGAAGGAAATCCATCCCTTTACTGGAAAGTAGCTTCTTCTGCCACTGTAATCGCCTTCTTGCTTGACCCACAAAGGGCCATCGCACTGGACCATGAACGTCTAAAAAACCTTTACTCATTGAGCGTAGCGGAATTGCGTCTAGTAGATTTACTAATACGCGGCCTGGATATTAATGAGGCTAGCGCTTATTTGAACGTGACGGTACACACCACTCGCTCTCAATTAAAATCAGTCATGCGAAAAACAGACGTCACGAGGCAGGCTGACTTAATACGCACATTACTGCTTAGCGTTGGAATAGTTAACTGATTTGAGTAGTTACGAGATGCAAATTTATCGTACTCCAAGGCAAGGTGGACGTTTTTTGAGTGTCATGGATACAGGCCCAGCAGATGCACCAGCCTGGTTCTACTGTCACGGCATTCCTGGTTCTAAAAAAGAAGTATTGATGGCAACTGCAAGAAATAAAACTGAGAGCGTTCGGCTCATTGCCATAGATCGCCCAGGGTATGGTGGCTCTACTCAGATGAAAAGCTACCGTTTTGCTGACCACACAGACGACGTGCAGGCAGTGGCAGAGCAGCTTCAAATTAACAAATTCTCTCTACTAGGTTTTTCGGGAGGTGGCGTATTCGCCATGGCGACCGCAACGGCTCTCAAAGAGAGAGTCAACAGAGTGGTGCTGGTTGGGACGCCTGCTGTTCCTATACAGAACTCGCCCTACAAGCACGCAGGAAAGCTGACTGCCGAGACGTGGCACGCAGCATTGACTGCTCCTCAGGATTTAATCACCCAGTTAGCAGATATAACGGGCGACAGCGCATTACTGGCAGCCGCGTTAATGGACTCGCTCAGTGACCAAGAACGCCAATTCCTACAAGCTTCACAACTACGTAAAGCCTTTCAAAAAAACCTAGTGGCAGCAACACAGCAAGGTGGCTTGATAGCAGCTGATAGCATTGTTAGAGATATTCAACTAATGGCACGAGAGTGGCCTTTCAGCGTTGGAGACTTAGGGGTTCCTATAGAGATTTTTCATGGTGAGAACGATGCATTAGTTCATCTTGAGCATGGACAAGCACTCGCATCATTTATTTCTGGGTCTGTCCTAACCGCTTTACCTAATTCAGGCCATTACGACACATTAATTAAAGCCTATCAAAGAAGCATTTAGAGCTTACTTTTTGCAAGAGTGTCTACCACCTCTGCCCTCAGCGCTTTCACACGACTCACCATGAAAAACTTTTTAATGAGCATTTAGCATCTTCTCCAATAGCCAACTACCTTGAAATGGCAACTCGTCATACGAGTTTCCATGGATAAGGAAAGGAGAATTGCACAATGCGTTACTCACTACCATTAACAGGTATTGCCGCGGGGTTATTGCTGGCAACTACCGCTCAGGCCAATGAAGCACTCGACGTTGAAATGCACAAGGTCAACGCCGAAGGAATTGAACAGTCTATTGGGACTGTCGCTATTGAGCATACTGAGCACGGTGTGTTGCTTACGCCGTCGTTAACTGGCCTAGAACCCGGCGTATACGGTTTTCATGTCCACCAACATGCCAGCTGCGAGCCTGCTGAAAACGATAGTGGCGAAATGACCGCAGCGCTGTCTGCAGGTGGTCATTACGACCCTGAAGAGACGGGCACCCACCAAGGACCCTACGGCGATGGCCATCTAGGTGACCTCCCGGTGCTCACGGTAAATAAAGATGGCGAAGCCAATTTACCGGTGCTGGCACCACGCTTGAGTATGGAAGATATGCCGGGGCGCAGCCTGATGATCCATGCGGGCGGCGATACATATTC
>NZ_JBWDLI010000069.1:0-2759 GCF_056238625.1 Colwellia sp. F1 | reverse complement strand
CCCGTCGCCCACTAAAAATCAGTGCTTTGGCTCGCGCCAACCCTACTCGGCGTGGCAGGAAGTACATGCCACCTCCGTCAGGAATCAGCCCGCGGGCAATATACGCCCAGGTAAAGTGGGCATAATCAGAGGCAATCACGAAATCACAAGAAAGCGCTAAATCTGCGCCTAAACCAGCCGCTGCCCCATTCACCGCCGCGACGGTAGGAATAGGTAAATTGAGGAGTAAGCTTGCAGCATAGTGAACACCCTGCTGTCGTTCCCAACCGTTAAAGCCAACGGTCGCAGGATCGGCTTCCATCCGCGTCTTCATACCAGCAATATCGCCACCCGCGCAGAACCCCTTGCCGCTTCCCGTTAGCACTAAGGCACGAATAGAACGGTCAGTACGAATATCAACTAAATGGGCTACCAACTCAGCGCGCATGGCATCGCTCATAGCGTTACGCTTATCGGGGCGGTTTAGTGTCAGCAGGGCAATACCATTATTAATTGAGCAGGTCACTAACGAATCTTGAGTCATAACAACACCTTCTAATAAGTTATTATTTGCGGAATTAGTAAAAATAAAAAGGCCAGGAGACTAGTTTGACAATAATGCCTTACACCTTCCATTGACTAAAAATAAGGGTTTGCCTATTAAATAGTTAGGCAAATTAAATAGACTTAAAATAACGAAGAGATTAAACACTAGGAAAGCGACATTAAAAAATGCGGCGAAAGAATTCGCCGCACTAGAACCAACCATAACTAGTTCTTGCTTTTGTCTAATTCTTTTTGAGCTGTTTCACTAATTTGATAGGCAAACTCAGTGTACTCTTCAGGTCCCATCCAGGAGTCAGTGACCCCAGCACTACGCGCATAGGCTTGATAATGCTCGGTCCTCATCGCCTCATGGAATGCATCCGCAATTTGTTGCTGCAGTTCCATAGGCATATCAGCGGGGCCAAATATCCCCCTCACCTGTACCCAGCTTGAGTCAACGTCGTAACCTTGCTCTTCAAGGGTGGCGACATCAGGAAGGCTCTCCAGTCGCTCTTCACCATGCACGCCAAGTCCTTTTAAACGGCCTGCATCAAAATACGCTTGGGCGCCGCTCAAGTTAGACATACCCACATCAATATGACCACCTAACACGGCGGCAATAATGTCGGGCGTGGCATTAAATGGCACCCACTCAAACTCTACCTCAGCAACATTTTCGAGCATGCTAAGGCCGATATGCTGTGTGGAACCTTGGGGGCCAAACCCACCAACGGTGACTTTGCCATCGCGCTGCCTAGCTTCTTCAATCAGGGCATCTAAGTCATCTAACGGCGAGTCGCTGCGGGTCCAAATCAAGTTGGGATCAGCCTGCGCAGATGCAATCCAGCTGAAGTCATCGATAGAGAACACACCCTCTAAATTTGTCAGCATGCCGGTAAAGTGAGAAAGCGTATTGACTGCAAGCGTTAGCCCATCCGGCGCAGAAGAACGTACCCGAGTCATCTGACTAGCACCACCGCCGCCAGGTGAGTTCACTACCGCAATCGACTGGCCTATCTGAGGCTCCAATGATTCAGCCAACGTACGCATGAACACATCGGCGGAACCACCTGCTTTGGTATGCATAATCACGCGGACGGTATCTTGGGGCCACTCTTCTTCACTAGCAGACACCATAGCGCTTGTCGCCATTACTGAAATGACTGTAGCGCCCAACAGTATCTTAGATATTACATTTCTCTTTATAGTAAACATGGGCATGCACCTCTTTTGATAGCTCTTTTATAGCTATTGTTATAGCGTTATTAAAATATAGTTGAGAGTTTATTTTCACTCACTAAGGAGCGTTAGTTAATTACTTCCCGTTAGCAAAACTAAAACCACTAACTTGCAAACCTACTGATCTAGTTCCGCTCTAGCCACCTCGCTAATGCGATACGCAAACTCGGTGTACGCTTCCGGCCCCATCCAAGAGTCGGTAATTCCCGCATTTCGGGCATAGGTTTGATAATGCTCGCTCTTCATGGCCTCATGAAAGGCATCAGCAATTTGTTGCTGAGTTTCCATCGGAATGTCTGGTGGCCCAAATACCCCCCTAACTTGTACCCAGCTGGTATCCACATCAACGCCTTGCTCAGAAAAAGTCGGCACATCGGGAAGAGAGGCAAGGCGCTCATCAGCGATAACGCCTAGCCCCTGAATTCTTTCGGCATCAAAAAACGTTTTTAACGCACTAAGATTAGAAACCCCAACATCCACATGCCCGCCCATCACGGCGGCCACAATGTCAGGGGTACCGTTATATGCAATCCATTCAAACTCGACATCAGCCGCATTCTCAAGCATCGAAATAGCGATATTTTGTGTGGATCCTCGAGGGCCAAACCCGCCCACACTAACTTTACCGCCACCCTCTTTCGCCTTATCAATCAGTGCATCAATGCTATCTATTTCTGATGTTTGGTTTGCAAAAACAATATGAACATCTTCTTGGGTAGAGGCTATCCAGGAAAAATCATCCAGCGCAAAAACACCGTTTAAATTGGTCAGCATCCCAGTAAAGTGGGATAGCGTATTAATACCAAGCGTTAAACCATCGGGATTTGCCCCCTCAAGACGCGACATCTGAGTAGCACCCGCACCTCCCGGAGAGTTGATCACCACAATCGGCTGGCCAATTTGTGGTTCCAATGACTCGGCGAGTGTTCTTATAAATACATCTGCCGACCCACCGGCCTGGGTATGCATAACAAAACTAACAGGACCTTGCGGCC
>NZ_JBWDLI010000068.1:0-2861 GCF_056238625.1 Colwellia sp. F1 | reverse complement strand
CTTCAAGAACAGTAACACCAGTCTTATGGCTTCCTGATTCAGGAAGTTTTATATCCGTTGGATGCAGTGTTTCTGGGTAGGAGTCCATCACTCCATGTGAAATGGCTGAAACCACTCTGTCACGCTCTTCCAATTTTCCGTAAATGTACTTTCCTGGATCAGCGAGGAATTGTGTACCTTTATACCAAAAAACAATCTGCCCCACATCAGCGTGCTTGTGGACATAGCTATGGCCGCCAAACGTCGTAGCGAAGTAATCGGGCCTTTCTTTATTATTTCTAACAATAAAAAGACCATCATCAGAGATATCTTTGACAAAATGCTCATCATTATCTTTTTTTATTGCTATCTGCGACTTAATCGTTTCGGACCACTTCGACCGTGATGATGTATCACCAAATGTAGCCAAACGGCCGTCAGGCATTGCTAACCACTTTTTGATGCTGTTAGCTTTATTTAATACGCTTGACGGGAGCGACTGAGAGAACAGTTCGTCAAGCTTCAGCCTTTCGATCAAGTTTAAAACAAAAAAGTGATATTCAGGAGAGTTCTCGGTATGCAGCCCGTTTTTTGTAAACTGAGCCCCCATAATCTTATCGAACTTCTCACTTGCGTACTCCAGCGCATGATTATCTTGGAGACACAAGGCAAGTACTACTAGGCCATGCAGCTGGAAAATACCGTGATTTCCTTTATGTAGATTTTTTTCTTTAGTTAGGAACTCCAAGTGTGCCTTAGCAAGCTCATCCAAGCAAGAAGCCAAACTATCAAGCTCATCAGAGTCAAAGCAGCTCTTTTCCTCTTTAACCACAGAACAATAGAACGCTATTCTTGCAGCCCTAATCCCCACTGACATGTCATACCACGAATAGTCAGAGCAGCACTTATCTTTAAAGTGAAATCTATGCCAATCTTTAACTATAGAAATAGTCTTTTTTAAAGCACTGCAACTTCCAGTTTCAAAGTATTCTCGAAGCCATTTATCCCCCATCCTCCAGCAATGAAGCTGAAAACACCAGTTCGAGTCGTTATGAGGATTTTGAGCCCAATCAAATGGAACTGTCACATTAAAAATCGGCGTTCCTTTGCGCAAACATGCTTCATCATCAGCCAATGAAACTAACAGCTTTTTGTCAATTCCAGAAAGCAAGTCGTAATTGTAAAATTCAAGGTTTTTCACTATTAAAAATCCATAAGCTTGGTATCAAACTCATCAGCCTCAACTCTGACTTGAGGGTTCGAGACAAAGTAATCATCTGACTCCCCCCAAGTATGACCTCCTCCAGAAGCTCTGAACTGGATAAAATTGAACGGGTCAGCTGCATAAATTTTGTATTTTTTCTCAATGACATTCTTGAGGAAAGAGCTATCTTCACCAGTATTTCGGCTTTCAAACCCTATTTCATCAAATACCGACTTTTTGATAACAAACGTTGGCCCTGCTACAAAGTTAAACTCCATGTGCCTCTGCCCAGGGAACCTACGTATCAACTTGTTGCTCCCAGAGAGGTACATGAAGACCTCACGCTTCCCTACCATGGCATAATCACCAAATGAGAAAGGAATCAGCATATCAGACAGATAATGCTCAAAATAGAAGTCATCATCATCCATTTTGGCAATGTAATCGCCTTTTGCCAACGTGGCTGCGGCATTAAACCTTTGGCCAAGAGTCTTGTCGGAGTCGTCTTCGACCAGCTCTATCCTCTTAGCATTCTTAACTTTGCTATGGAGTAATGACTTTAGGTCCTCAACGTCCGTTGGTGAGAAGTCCTGCACCCAAAGAATCAGTTCTAGATTTTTATGGTTTTGACGGGCCACATTTTCAACTAGGCGTTCACTCATGTGGGGCCTTCTAGTACAGGTCACGATACTAACAAGAGGGTCCGACAGATTTTCTTCATAGCCGAGAGACTTTCTTATTTCCTGGTACCGATGCGCATAAGTATGTTTTTTCATCACCTCACGGTAGCCAAGGTGTGATGTTTTATCCCAATAGTGATTATCAGTCAGCAGCTTCTCAATAATTTCATTAGCTTCTTGGGCATCGTTTGCCATATGAACGATACCTGAGAACTGCTCCTCAATCGCACGGGAGGGAGTAGACACAACAGGCGTACCACATGCCAACAACTCATAGACACGTCGAGACATCATCGTAGGTGAGTCGACAATGGTGTTTACATTCAAGAACACCTTAAACTGCTTGTAGAGCTTCACTACCTCATCAAAGGGGACCGAGTCTCTGATGTAAGGCTGAAACTCTTCCGGGAATTTATATCTTTCGTTGTCCAGCTTGGAGAAACGGTCGTAAATAGCACCTTTGAACTCAATGATTGAAGGCAGAAGCGCATGCATTTGTCGCTTCCGTTCATCGTGCCCTACACTGTAATAAGAGCCTGCGAAGCATACAGACTCAGGCTCACAACGAAACCTTCCAGAAGGGTTACAAATATTCTGCTGTGCCGCAAAAGGCACTGCATAAACCTCAGCCCCTGGAACATCCTTCTTGTACTCTGAAACCTTGTTTGAGTCAGTGGTAAATATCACATCAGCATACTTGGCAATAGGCAAGAACTTCTCATAGTGCATCGGATCTTCTTTATTCCAGAAAAGAAGTGGCATTTTCTCTTTTACCTTCGGAAGAAAATCCAGCAATGCTTTCGCATTTTTATGCTTCAACCCTGGAGAAGTAAAGGCATACTGCCAAGCCCCCCTGTTACCTTTCCAACAGCTTTCTATTAAGCAGAAATCTGCTCGAGAAGATTTCACCTGCTCATCATACTGGTTTCGACTGACCAAGTATTGCTTAAACTCGTACTTCCAGCACTCCTCAGATATTTCATCCAGAATAGAGATAG
>NZ_JBWDLI010000067.1:0-2881 GCF_056238625.1 Colwellia sp. F1 | reverse complement strand
GCCGGACAGACAGGCGTCAGTCTGAAAGCGAGGCGTTTGTTCGTAAGCTGGATAAAAATCGACGGAGACATAGTGCATCAAGCACCAAGCCGCGATGCTGACCAGCGAGATACAACGCCACAGCAAGATTCCGCGCAACAACTGCCGAATTATTCAGATCCGGCATTAGTTAGTGAGGGTCAGGCTATTCAGGCTCAACAGACTATACCCGCTCAGGGCTATGCTGCGGCAGGAGCCTTCGACTCACCAGTGAATTGAACTGAATTCTAACCCACCCAACCGGGGAGCCTCTCCCTGTTGGGGGTGCTCTCCAGTTATTTTGAACTTGCTGGAGATGTTTTCATGAACACTACCGATTCGAAATTTCTCGAAGAGCTAAAAGCTGATTTAATTCAAGCATGCGCATCTATATTGGATGATATGTTTGGAACGACCTATGCAGAAACGGCCGGAGTGCAAGTTGTAATTAAAGGCTCCGAAAGTCGTGAAATGTATGATGATCGCCCTGGAATATTCTTTCATGTCGATCAGCAGCTAGGCATCAACATTCCTCGATATAGTGGTATGTCGATATCGCAGCTGCAAGAGCTTGCTCTTGCTGAGTTCCAGGAATACTTGGCTAATGCTGAAATGCCTGAATGTGAGGGACGATTCACACCGTCTAGTTTTCGGCTTGAGAATTACCGAGGTGAGGTTCTGGACTTGTATGAGTATAGAGTTCAGAGATCTCCAGGATCATGGACAGGTTCTTGGGGATGGGCTTCAGAGAGGAATGACTACATTATTCCTCGTGAGCAGTTTAAAGCGGTGGAAGCTGAAGTTAATCGGCAACATCGCGAGGCGAGAGAAGAGTCTCGTTGGGACAACTTCGAATCCTCTAAAAAACTGCATCGTCAAGCTAAAGAACTGGCAGAAAGACTTAGCTTTTCCCACCGGCATATGTCTGGTGTCGACGCAGACTGAACTCTCAACTGCCCAAGCATCGGGTGGTTATATAAACCTCTACGTAATAAGCACTAATTATAACCGAATGCCCCCTATCGTCAGATAGGGGGCATTTCCTTATGGATTCAATACAGGTGAAGTCAATGACTCTTGCATATGGACTACTTGTTTACAATACAACTACCCAGTGGTGAAGCCGCGCCAAACGATGCTTACAGGTGTGCTGAAAGGTGCTTTGAGCTTGATTGAGGTGCGAGTACTCGACCATATCATTGTCGGTATCTAGGACTAGGTCTCTTTCGCTTAGCAAGGGTATATCTGACTTTTGCCTTTTTGATTCCCCTCGATCTTTGGTGTTTGCGATTGCCAGGTAGGTGTCAGCAAAGCTGGTACCTAGCACTTTGCCATTTTCTTATGTGGTACTTGGGGTATGTCCAATCATCACAAAGCTTGCTGAGGAGCGCAGCAATACTGTTAGCAATATTTTTCATATGAAAAATAGATGCATTTATAATTGATTGTCATTGTCGAAGATGGCATCGTGTATTTTCTTTACCTAATTTAATTCGATTGAAAAGGATTTTCATATGGCTAAATACAACTTCTATGATCAGTTTGATGATGGTATTCCGACAGATGGTCATTGGAAAGACGATGGAACTTTAGTTGTTACACCAATTGAACCATACAAGCCGCCAGTTAACGGTGGTGTCGGCACACCTAGAAATCCTTTTGAGATTGATCCGTTTGATAGCGAGGGTATTAGTTGGGATTTTTATAATGCTGGCCATAATAACAAATCTAATTTAGCAAAAGGTAAAGGTTTCTATCCAAATGGAGAAGCACAGATTGAACTGCTTTCCCAGGGAAGATTGAAAGAATTCTATGAAAGTTTATATACATCTCTAGGGAGTCTTAATGCAACAGATCTTCGGAATTTTTTACGAAATGTATATACATATAATGAAAGAGGTTTGATATTTAATACAAAAGGATATTTTGATACTGAAACTGGTACAAGAGATATCGGTTTGAGTCAGTATACACTGGCACTTGATTATGGCGCGGCCATGCACACAGAAATCAAGGGGATTTATAATGGTGAATCTCAAAATGATTTTTTGATCTTTGCTTTGATGGATATTGTGGCTCTAGTATATTGGATCTGGGGTGGCGGGAAAGCACGTAGAATACCAGCTGTGGCACTTCGGCTGCATTGGGATGAAAACTCTTTCAAGCCCATCCGTGACATTTTAAAATATAACCCTGGACCCGGTGAGTATAATATAAATGGTCGTTACCAATATAATATTTTTTCAGACCTTTGAGATCTTCCACAAGCCTTTGCGTTAGGTAAAATTGTTGGGAATGTAGAAGGCGTGCTGACTATCCGTCAAGATAATAGTTATATTTTTACAGGTGAAGCTGTTGTTTACAGCGGTCTTTATGATGCAAATAAAGGTGCTGGTGATCCTTTCCGCGAAGCAGCAACTGATGTGCTTCGAGAAATAGGCGATGTCTTCGGTCATGATGATTATAAAATTGATACTTATGGAAAAGTCCCTTTAAGTTTTGAGGAGAAGCTATAGTTTGAATGACAAGAGATGTGTTTGAGGTTGTTATGAGATATTTAAGATATTTATTATATTTTTTTATGTTAATAGTGCTCGATTTAGGGTTGTTGATTTTTTCTTATGCTTTGTATATGAAATATAGCAGTACCGGAACGGATTGCAATAATCTTTCACATGAGGAAATTAAAAGTATTATTAAAGGTTTTCATGATGATTTTCCACAGGTTTTCACAATGAGTGGATTCCGTATGCAAGGAAATTACGAATATCTTGATGGGCCCTCAGGAGATTTTGTCTTACAAGTTTTTGAGACAGACTCAGGGTATTATAGAGCTGAAATTACATGTGACGGAGGTGTTGAT
>NZ_JBWDLI010000066.1:0-2887 GCF_056238625.1 Colwellia sp. F1 | reverse complement strand
CTTCTCTCGTGCTTCTCGTGCCTTCGCGTTATTTGCCGCGAAATCATCACGAGTAACGCCGCTATAGCCTGGGTAGCGCTGAGGAAACGCACATAAACTACGCAGGTCATGGTTCGCTGAACGCAGCAAATCAAAAGCATCATTACGTGAGATCAGGGCGACATGACTAGCCAGCAATATATTGCGAGCCAAACGATCGAAGTCGATCAATAAACGTAGGGCTAACCATCCTTGCTGGCCACCGGTATAGACAGGCGTCATGAATGGTTTTTGGTTAACGTTTTCTTCGATAGTGAGCTCTTCTGGAATTTGCTTGAGCAATTTTTCTGAATCCGCCAACAGTACATCTACTCTAGAGCGTATATCTTCAAGCTTGGCATCAATTTGTAACATCCAGTGATCAGCATAGGGGTCATCGCGTGTGGCATTCCTCTGGACGGCACCCACTAAAAATAGGAATTGACGCATCCCAATAATCTGAGGCTTGCCAGACTCAACGCCGCGTCCCCACCACAGCCTGGTCGCATGATACGTATGCAGACTCAAGTTAATCTTGCTACGTAGTGCTCCCATTGAATTAATGTCTACCGCCATAGCCGACCTCACGTCTGATATTGATTAGTGTTCCTAAACCGCAAACACTGTTTCATGGCTGCACCTGACACCAGTCAAAATAGTAATCCCACACTGTGAGCATTTAGATATTTGCATTGCCATTCACTCATCAATTATCGCAACGACGGTGGCCCTTTCTCCCTCTTGAGCCCCACAGCTTTCATCATCGCTTCCCGCGCCGCACGTGCCGATTGTTTCGACTGCTCCTGTTCTTCAGGCGACACTGCTGGTTTGGGTGTTTGCGAACGGGCTGATCGAGTTGCCGATTCTGGTCGACTCACAGGGTTCTCCTGCTCTGAGGAGTCTTGGATATATCGCTCCCCTCGTCGTTCTGCTTGCTGTTGCGCATGCTGGGTGGGCCGAAACTCTCCCATTGCAGCTCGTTTGATCAACGTATGCAGCAAGCCCATGGGGCTTGAACTCTTGCCAACCGCTACCTTTCCAGCCGTTTCGTCTAGCACCGCCTGCTGAAGGTCAAACGGAAGTCTTTCGATAGACCGGAGAATCGAATGACGTTCTCCAGAAGGGAGCTCCAATTTGTCAGACCAGAAGAGTTTCCGCTCCTCACCGCTCTGACTCGCCTTACAAGTACGTAAGTTATTATAACTACTACGTACTGTAGTAAGGCCTGAGTTCGCTATGGGAACCAAGCGGTAAGTGCTTGTTTTTAGACTTAGTTCGCTATGGGAACTGCGGGTAGTTCTCGCTTGACCTCCGCTTAGTTCGCTCTGAGAACTGCTAGCTAAGTGTTTGTTTTTAGACTTAGTTCTCTCTGGGAACTGGGGGGTATCCTCTGCGTACCGCCCTAGTTCTCTCTGAGAACTAGGGGGCCGAGACTGCATCTCTTGGAAACGACGCGCACGTTGATTCAGTCGATCCATCGATGCCGGAGGAGTAGCGTCCCTGCTCTCCTTGGTTATGTAGCCCTGCTGCACCAGCTCGCTTTGTATTGCCGATGCAACCTCTCGTACTGCACGGTTATTATGACTGAGTGACGACTCAACAAAGTCAAAATACTCCTTATCGAGAACATTGGCCTCAGACGGACTCACTGGCTCGTCGTGCAGCACATACACATTACCCATCACCCGTCCATTTGACGCGTGACGGGCACGATGACTCAGGCTTAACCACCGTGTTAAACGGAGTGTCGCCATCACCCTCGACACACTGCCTCGTGACGCCTGCTTACCCATTGAGCTCCGTAATAGTGGCTGCAACTCATCGTAGGTAGGAAACGCAGTCGTTTTGTCTGCATTACACAACACACGAATGATTTGCCAACCGAGTACATCCACAGCACCTAAACGCGGATCTACCAGCAATGCTCTTGGCACTGTCTCATGTACGTTGCCTAAAAATAAAAGCCCGTCGCTAGGATCAGCTTCATGCGGCAACGCCGAGGCATCAGAGCCTCGGCGTTGGGTGATCGCTGCCGTCGCACGACCTACGAGTACCTCCCAGTCGGCTATGCTCGGCATGGGGGGCCTCCTCGCCTGTCTATATCAGCACTCGGTTTAGGTGCATCTTCATCAGGGTCTTTTGAGGGGTCAGCATTGACCCATGTTTTCACGAGACTCCAAATTGCAGTTAAAGACAGTCCCGTTTCCTCTGCCAATGCCATCATCCCATTGAGATCATCAGGGGCGTATGTTGGATCCTTGGCATCAGGGGATATTGACTGCCACCGGTGCCAAGCGTCGTGTTCTTCTTTCTCAGGTGGTAATGCCTGGCGTCCCTGTCGAGTCTCCAACCCTAGTAACGATCGACGCGTTGAACAGTCGTTAGGTGTCAGACCAAAAAATTTACCCATCATTGTCACAGATGCGCCCAGTTCCAAGCAGCCGTCAATTTTTGACTCACAGTCTTGATCTTGCGTCAGCCTGCGGATGCGAGCCAGCAGCATTTCATGGTCGACAGAGACCCGGCAGATGACTTGTTTCTCTCTCGCCAACTCCTCCAAGTCACTGGCTGACATACGACGTAACGCTCGTAACTCGGCTTCACTGAATCCGAGCGCACGAGCGCGACGCATATTACCGTCGCGAATGAGAGCAATGGCCTGATTCAGTATCGCGTAATTCAATGACTGGCTCATTGGTCACCCTCCCCAATATTCTCACTAGGCTGGATTTCATCGCGCAGGACGCGAACTAGCCGAACCATGCGGTAGAAACGAACCAGCAGTTCATCCGGTAATGCATCCTCATCACTGCTGGTTCCTAACAGCTCTCCGAACAGAGATGCATCGGGGTACATAGGATGCAGTGGT
>NZ_JBWDLI010000065.1:0-2891 GCF_056238625.1 Colwellia sp. F1 | reverse complement strand
ATGCAAATGATGAGAGGCTAACGTTATAGGGACAAGCGAATAAGTGCACATGGTGGATGCCTTGGCGATTACAGGCGATGAAGGACGTAGTAGCTTGCGATAAGCTGCGGGGAGTGAGCAAACACACTTTGATCCGCAGATTTCCGAATGGGGCAACCCACCCTTTTAGGGTATTGCATACTGAATACATAGGTATGCAAGGCGAACGCGGCGAACTGAAACATCTAAGTAGCTGCAGGAAAAGAAATCAACCGAGATTCCCAAAGTAGCGGCGAGCGAAATGGGAAGAGCCTGTACGTGATAGTCGGACCGATAACAGAATCCCCTGGAAATGGGAGCCATAGTGGGTGATAGCCCCGTATGTGAAATTGGACCGGTGATACTAAGCGTACGACAAGTAGGGCGGGACACGTGACATCCTGTCTGAATATGGGGGGACCATCCTCCAAGGCTAAATACTCGTAATCGACCGATAGTGAACCAGTACCGTGAGGGAAAGGCGAAAAGAACCCCGGAAGGGGAGTGAAATAGATCCTGAAACCGTGTGCATACAAACAGTAGGAGCGGACTTGTTCCGTGACTGCGTACCTTTTGTATAATGGGTCAGCGACTTACATTCAGTGGCAAGGTTAACCATATAGGGAAGCCGTAGAGAAATCGAGTCCGAATAGGGCGATCAGTCGCTGGGTGTAGACCCGAAACCAAGTGATCTACTCATGGCCAGGATGAAGGTGCGGTAACACGCCCTGGAGGTCCGAACCCACTAATGTTGAAAAATTAGGGGATGAGCTGTGGGTAGGGGTGAAAGGCTAAACAAACTTGGAAATAGCTGGTTCTCTCCGAAAACTATTTAGGTAGTGCCTCAAGTATCACCATCGGGGGTAGAGCACTGTTATGGCTAGGGGGTCATTGCGACTTACCAAACCATTGCAAACTCCGAATACCGATGAGTGCGAGCTTGGGAGACAGACGTCGGGTGCTAACGTCCGGCGTCAAGAGGGAAACAACCCAGACCGCCAGCTAAGGTCCCAAAGATTGGCTAAGTGGAAAACGAAGTGGGAAGGCTAAAACAGTCAGGATGTTGGCTTAGAAGCAGCCATCATTTAAAGAAAGCGTAATAGCTCACTGATCGAGTCGTCCTGCGCGGAAGATGTAACGGGGCTAAGCCAGTCACCGAAGCTGCGGATATCCTTTATTGGATATGGTAGGAGAGCGTTCTGTAAGCCTGCGAAGGTGTCTTGTAAAGGATGCTGGAGGTATCAGAAGTGCGAATGCTGACATGAGTAGCGATAATGGGGGTGAAAAGCCTCCACGCCGTAAGCCCAAGGTTTCCTGTTCAACGTTCATCGGAGCAGGGTGAGTCGGCCCCTAAGGCGAGGCAGAGATGCGTAGCTGATGGGAAGCAGGTTAATATTCCTGCACCGTCGTATGATGCGATGGGGGGACGGATCGCGGAAGGTTGTCCAACTGTTGGAATAGTTGGTTTTTGGCTCATAGAAGGCGCTTAGGCAAATCCGGGCGCGCAATTCAAGGGGTTGAGACGAGTGCACTTGTGCATGAAGCAATCGGAAGTGGTTCCAAGAAAAGCCTCTAAGCTTCAGTCATACGAGACCGTACCGCAAACCGACACAGGTGGGCGAGATGAGTATTCTAAGGCGCTTGAGAGAACTCGGGAGAAGGAACTCGGCAAATTGGTACCGTAACTTCGGGAAAAGGTAC
Source organism: Colwellia sp. F1 (assembly GCF_056238625.1). Taxonomy (NCBI): domain Bacteria; kingdom Pseudomonadati; phylum Pseudomonadota; class Gammaproteobacteria; order Alteromonadales; family Colwelliaceae; genus Colwellia; species Colwellia sp. F1. Next base: position 1,172 of record NZ_JBWDLI010000065.1, on the reverse strand, counting down.
GCCCCGGTAGCTTGATTGGTTTACTCCATGAGGGTGAAAGGGTTGCAATAAACTGGTGGCTGCGACTGTTTAATAAAAACACAGCACTCTGCAAACACGAAAGTGGACGTATAGGGTGTGACGCCTGCCCGGTGCTGGAAGATTAAATGATGGGGTGCAAGCTCTTGATTGAAGTCCCAGTAAACGGCGGCCGTAACAATAACGGTCCTAAGGTAGCGAAATTCCTTGTCGGGTAAGTTCCGACCTGCACGAATGGCGTAACGATGGCCACACTGTCTCCTCCCGAGACTCAGCGAAGTTGAAATGTTTGTGATGATGCAATCTACCCGCGGCTAGACGGAAAGACCCCATGAACCTTTACTGTAGCTTTGCATTGGACTTTGAACCAATCTGTGTAGGATAGGTGGGAGGCTTTGAAGCGGGGACGCTAGTTCTCGTGGAGCCAACCTTGAAATACCACCCTGGTTTGTTTGAGGTTCTAACCTTGGTCCGTTATCCGGATCGGGGACAGTGCATGGTAGGCAGTTTGACTGGGGCGGTCTCCTCCTAAAGTGTAACGGAGGAGTTCGAAGGTACGCTAGATACGGTCGGACATCGTGTTGATAGTGCAATGGCATAAGCGTGCTTAACTGCGAGACTGACAAGTCGAGCAGGTACGAAAGTAGGACATAGTGATCCGGTGGTTCTGTATGGAAGGGCCATCGCTCAACGGATAAAAGGTACTCTGGGGATAACAGGCTGATTCCTCCCAAGAGTTCATATCGACGGGGGAGTTTGGCACCTCGATGTCGGCTCATCACATCCTGGGGCTGTAGCCGGTCCCAAGGGTATGGCTGTTCGCCATTTAAAGTGGTACGTGAGCTGGGTTTAAAACGTCGTGAGACAGTTTGGTCCCTATCTGCCGTGGGCGTTGGAAATTTGAAGGGGGCTGCTCCTAGTACGAGAGGACCGGAGTGGACGTATCTCTGGTGTACCGGTTGTCACGCCAGTGGCATTGCCGGGTAGCTAAATACGGAAGAGATAACCGCTGAAAGCATCTAAGCGGGAAACTTGCCTTGAGATGAGATTTCCCAGAGCCTTGAGCTCTTTGAAGGGTCGTTCGAGACCAGGACGTTGATAGGCTGGGTGTGGAAGTGCAGTAATGCATTAAGCTAACCAGTACTAATTGCCCG
>NZ_JBWDLI010000064.1:1090-2907 GCF_056238625.1 Colwellia sp. F1 | reverse complement strand
TGGGCTACACCCTACTCCACACTCTACGCGACCATCTTCGTCCTCTGATTGCCTATCACCTGCTCTTCACGCTGTTAGCTTCTGCTCTTATTGTGCCATTAATTGCGTGGATCTCTCGGGCCTTACTAGCGCAGCTCAACCGAACAGTAGTCACCAATGATGCGCTTATTACACTACTTTTTAGCCCACTAGGCTTAGTTGCGTTACTCGTGGGTCTTGGCTTTGCATTCTTACTGATTTATTGGCAACAAGCAGGCATGCTGCTAGTTGCCGTCAGACCGAAAGACAACCACTACCGACTCGCCTTTGAAGCACTCTGGTTAAGCACGCGCCGCTTCCCAGCACTCGCGGGCCTAGTCATTCTTCAGGTAGGATCCCACTTGCTCCTCCTAGCCCCTTTTATGATGGGCTTAACGTGGCTTTACGATGTATGGCTAAGCGGTATAGATCCCTACTATTTACAACAAACTCGCCCCGCCTCGCTGTGGTATTTTATCGCTTGCGCACTGCCGTTACTGTTTATCTGGCTTGGGCTAGCCGCACGGCTCTACCTACGCTGGTTACTAGCGCTACCGTTAGTAGCGCTGGACAACTGCTCCCCTTTCCAGGCACTGAAACGTAGCGTGCGCTTAACTCGTGGCTGGCATCGCTCGATTGGTGTGGCGGTTTTGACACTGCTGATCGTTATTATCAGTCTACCAGTTATCTCCACATGGCTATTTGATAGCGTCGTGACGCCTCTGTTATGGAGGCTACCCGAACATAATGCCGTGCTGATTCCAGCAATGTTGGCATATTTAACCAGCTACGTACTGGTTACATTAGCCATTACCTTTTTAGGCATTGCCACCAATGCCCTTTTGTCAGAGTGCTTATACTTGCAGCTGGCTTTTAAAGAGGCTCGCCCTGCTCCACGATCAGAAAATGCCCATCCTGGTCGCCTTGCGTGGGCGATTGAACTAAGCGTACTGCTACTAGCGGGGCTACAAGCATGGTGGATACTCAATAGCTTTGAAATACGCGACAACGTAGCGGTTATCGCCCACCGTGGAAGCTCGATGGTCGCACCGGAGAACACCCTATCTGCGATAAGACAAGCGCTTGAAGACGGTGCTGATGCCGTAGAGCTTGATGTTCGCCTTAGCGCTGACAACCAGGTGCTTCTTTATCATGACCGCAGCTTGGCTCGGCTAACAGGCGATCGGCGCGAGTTTGACTCACTCACTAGAGCAGAGCTGAGCAAAGTTGATGTCGGCAGTTGGTTTGGCGATGCCTTCCAAAACGAGCGAATTGCCGGCTTGGACGATGCCTTGGCGCTAGTGCGAGGGCGCGCCAGCCTAATGATTGACATGAAACCCTCACCTGGCGATGAAGAGAGGCTTGCTCGCGCCGTTTTAGCAACCCTTGAAGCAGAAAGCGACATTCGTTATCGCTGCTGGGCAACTCAGCATAACGCGCTCAATGCGAACGCGAACTGCGGCTTTCCAAATGTATTCTTGGAAATGCGCATGGCGACCATGGCGCCCAGCATGGTTACTTTTTTAAAACAGCAAGCCCCCGAATTGCGCATTACCTTACTCGCCCAACTGATCTTGGCTGGCACACTGGATCGGCGCCAATTTGATGCTTTAGGCCTGCGCCATAACCGCATCACGCCACAAGAGATTCGATTAGCGACGCTTTATAACTATGAAATACATGCCTGGACAGTCAATGACCAAACACGCATGTCGACACTGATTGACCTGGGGGTTGACGCGATCATCACTGACTATCCAGACCGCTTGAGCGAATTAATAGAAAACCGCCGTGCGCTG
>NZ_JBWDLI010000064.1:0-1080 GCF_056238625.1 Colwellia sp. F1 | reverse complement strand
GCGGGCTAATGCTTGTAAAGCTGCGCAACTGGCTACGCCAATAGCTAAGGCCTCTTTATAAGCCTCAATCGCCCGGCGCAATGGCCGGGCGAAGTTGCAAATCAGTGCTGCGCGCTGACGGTATTATTCGATGGTTTCACCCGCCAGCATAAACCAAGTTTCAAGCACCGCATCTGGGTTTAATGAGACAGAATCTATCCCCTGCTCCATCAGCCACTTAGCCAAATCTGGATGATCAGAAGGGCCTTGGCCACAAATGCCGACATACTTACCTTGCGCTTTGCAGGCTTTGATGGCCATTGCTAGTAGCTTTTTCACTGCAGGATTTCGTTCGTCAAACAGGTGTGCAACGATGCCTGAGTCACGATCCAGGCCCAGCGTCAGCTGAGTCAAATCGTTAGAACCAATCGAGAAACCATCAAAGTACTCGAGGAATTCATCAGCCAGCAGTGCGTTAGCAGGCAACTCACACATCATGATAACTTTTAAGCCATCAGGATTAGACTCGCCGCCCCGTGGCAAGCCATTAGCCGCTAGCAATTCTACGACCTCACGCGCCTCATCGGTTGTACGAACAAAGGGCACCATGATTTCAACGTTATCAAAGCCCATTTCGTCACGAACCCGCTTCAGCGCTCGGCACTCAAGCTCGAAACAGGGTCTAAAGGCATCCGAGATATAGCGCGAGGCCCCTCTAAAGCCAAGCATTGGATTCTCTTCACCAGGCTCATAAAGCTTGCCACCAATCAGGTTTTCGTACTCATTGGATTTAAAATCAGATAGCCTTACGATCACTCGCTGAGGATGGAAAGCAGCGGCCAGAGTCGAGATGCCTTCGACCAGCTTATCAACATAGAAACTAACAGGGTCATCGTAACCGGCAGTACGCAAATCGATGACCTGCTGAAGATCAGCGGGCAGCGTGTCGTAATCCAACAGCGCTTTAGGGTGAACACCGATCATACGGTTAATGATGAACTCCAGCCTAGCAAGACCAACCCCTGCGTGGGGTAAGCCAGCAAAGCCAAATGCACGGTCCGGGTTACCCACATTCATCATGATCTTGAAGGGATTCGCAGT
>NZ_JBWDLI010000063.1:0-2911 GCF_056238625.1 Colwellia sp. F1 | reverse complement strand
GCGACAAGGCCTGCGTGCTAAAGCTGCCCGTAAGTTCAAGGCCACCACAAACTCTCGACATTCGCTACCTGTTGCGCCAAACCTGCTAGAGCAAGACTTCAGGGCTTCAGCCCCTAATCAAAAGTGGGTGGGTGATATCACCTACTTGGCGACGGGTGAAGGTTGGCTTTATCTTGCTGTGCTAATTGATCTTTACTCTCGCAAAGTCGTTGGTTGGGCAATGAGCGAGCGTATGACGGCAGATCTTGTCTGTGATGCACTACAAATGGCGCTATGGAAACGTAAAATGCCAACAGGCGTGATCGTCCATTCAGATCGAGGTGGTCAGTACTGTTCGACGCTGTATCAGTCGCTACTGACGCGACATGAACTCAAGTGCAGTATGAGCGCGAAAGGCAACTGTTATGATAACGCCTGTGCCGAAAGCTTCTTTCACAGCCTCAAGGTGGAAGCGATCCACGGCGAGAACTTTAAAACGCGAGATATGATGAGACGCCAGGTGTTTGAATACATCGAACTGGACTACAACAAGCAACGACGGCACAGTGCTATAGGGATGATCAGCCCAGAGGCGTTTGAAGTCCGAATGATCGCTTAAACGAGTGTCCACTGTTGCTGGGTAAGATCAGAGGATGGCAGGAAGCAGTACAAGGTCTCGCCGGAGTTATTGAGACCTCTCCGGGACGTGAAGTAGGTCAACTACGTCTTGGAATGAACGCTTACTACACATCAGACTTTCAGGCATTGTCACACTCCCTTCCAGCAGAAATCGTCACTTCAACGCTTACTATAGTGTGTTTCCTTCAGCAGACATAATTGTCATGTATAAACTCCCCACTCAATCTGGGTTATTAGGTCCAGTACCTGTTGGGCATCCTCTTTCACAACATCAATGGGACGCCTCCAGTCAAGACCCATTGCTTCTTTATGCAGCCACTCGTCTGCCGCACTTCGATCACCGCCGAACAAATTAATCGCTGCTCTCCAGACGATTACGGCGGAGTCATTTTCTGGTTCGTCAGTGTATTGCATTATCCAACTCTCCTATTATGCAGACAGCTCTGTTCAATTATCTGTCGCTTTCGTGTATTGTCAAAAGCAGCATAATATGAAAAACCTAGTGAAGTAGTTGGTGCTACATTAGGCGAAAGGTCAATTTATTGCGCAACTTGATAAGCAAGTAAATCCGCTACCTACGAAGCCGATTTCCCGAGGCGAGATCATGAGCGATCTGCATTCTTCCTGACGATTACCCTGAGCTACGCTTGATCTGCTGGCATCGCCCTCGTGAGAGGCCTTAATTTATTTAGAGAACACCCACTTCATAGAGCGTTTTCCCGGAGGTCATTCAACCCGACGCTCATAATATTGCGAGACAGGAAGGCAATTCATTAGCAACCGCTCATGAGTAGCGTAAAGAAATCTTTGCAGACGATCAATGATTACAGGATGCTAACTAAAAAACCTAACTGGGATCGAAAACCAAAGCTAATCGCTATAGCTCGAACGAAAATCGACGAGATATTGCATGAGATGTATTTACCAGAGCTGCGCCCATTAGTGAAATGGCAAGCTTGGAAAAGGTTAGCTAAAATCTCATATTTAAGCTCTAACAAACGCTAAATTAGAGTCCATCAGAGACACAACCGACTGGTCGTTGAACTGTGCGATGGTGCCTACCACGGTTTTCACGCCTGAGAAAAACAAATAATGAGGCGTAACCTAAACATCCTAAATGGGTCTACGTATGCCAACTTTCTCACCTGATACTATGGCTATTATCCTTCCTCTCAGCATTTTGTTCGCTGCTTCGCTTTTGTTCGGCGTTGGTCTTGTCTGGGCTCGCTTTCGTGATCGACAAATGCAAGTATGCCTACAGCTTGAGCGCTCTGCTCAAGCTATCTTGGATCAGATTGAACCGTGGGCAGGCTCCCAAGCTGCTGCCTGGGAGTGGTATCAAACATATCCCATAGCGCCCCTTGGCGGGCAAACAGCCGAGCAATTAGTTGCTCAGGGAAGGACTCACGAGGTGATGGTCTACTTAGCTCATATTCGTCAAGGTGGCTACGCCTAGCACGATTTATTATTCAATTATCACCTCGACTGGCCACGTAAAAAACCCGAAAGGCACTTCTATGGCCTCGAACACAGATTTCCATTACACCAGAGCCAACGCTTGGTATCAGACGAAAAATCGTCTGGCTGATCTCCAGACTGAATTTTGTCTATCCGAACTCCCACTTCTCTCTTCGCATCCAGAAGGAAGTTGCGCAGCCTATCCTTAGAGTCTCCAACGAATGCAACAGGTTTCTTGCGCACTACGCTGACTCCTCATTTTTCTTGATGGTTATATCGATATAATAGAATTTTCAATCAAATAGCTTAAGCTTGATGTTGAAAACCACGAGGTGCTAATGCTCCATTAGGTTCCGCTTACTCATAAATCACGTCTATCGTGAGACTTGGTCTTACCCAGCAACAGTAGCCACATCAGACCGCTCGAAGGGCGAAAGCCGCGAGTTGTTTCATGCAACACAAGAACTTCGGCAGCTATGGATTTAAAGGTTGACCAAGTTATCATCCTGCAATATTTGGGTAGCAAAAGGAGCCTACCCACATGTTGGGAACCCGCAGCATTTGAACTGATGCTCTATAGCACCGTCAAAAGGGGTATCAGAGAAGGGTTGGCTTTCGCCGACAAGCAATTACACCCCATTCTTGCAGGACAGGGGGTTTTCGGAGCACTTTATGGACTACGAATATGCAATTGTGAAAGTCGAAGAAGGCATTGGCACTCTGCTTTGTAACCGCTGTGGCATTGTCATTGCCCAGGGTATTAAACACGAAGACAGGGAACACTACTGTACAATGTGTATGAGCGGTAATTGCAAGGCAAAATTCAAGAAAGACA
>NZ_JBWDLI010000062.1:0-2968 GCF_056238625.1 Colwellia sp. F1 | reverse complement strand
CATCCAGCGACCCGGCATTTTATTGTCACGCTCACAGCTTGAGGATCGCCTCTACGCATTCGGGGCTGAAATAGAAAGTAATACCATCGAAGTTTATGTCAGCCGTTTGCGTAAAAAGCTAGGGCACGATGCTATTGTCACGGTGAGAGGGATGGGTTACCGACTGGAAATACATGGCCAATAAAAATAGCTTACAAAAACGCCTCGGCGTTGGACTCACACTGGGTGTCACTTTACTCTGGTTGTGCGGTGTGACGGCCTCTGGACTGATCGCACAACACGAAATGAATGAAGTTTTCGACAGCGCCCTTGAAGAAACCGCCCAACGCATTCTGCCATTAGCCGTTACTGACATTCTGAACCGAGAAAACAATTCGAGAAACCGAATAGCGCCCACCCTGAAAAAGCACGACGAATACCTCACTTATTTGGTGAGAGATAGCCAAGGCAACCTATTATTACAATCTCACGATGCCGACCTCAGCGCATTTAACGCATCTCCTCTGGAAGGATTTTCAAATACCTCTACATACAGGATATACGGCGCATCCGCTGTTAGTGGCACCCTCTTCATAGAAGTAGCCGAGCCGCTAACCCATCGCCGCGAAGCCGCTTTGGAAGCAGGCTTGGCATTGCTGCTGCCGCTGATATTGTTGGTTCCGATTAGCCTGTTGGGGGTCTGGTGGATTGTCCGGCGCTCGTTGCGGCAAGTGGTTGAATTCAAGCAATCGATAGAATCCCGAGGGTCGGGAGATCTTACTCCTTTAGCGGCTGATCAGTTACCTAGAGAATTTGAACCCATCGCCGCCGCAGTCAACCGCTTGCTGGAACGATTACAGCGTGCACTTGAGGCTGAACGCAGCTTTACGGCTAATAGTGCCCATGAATTACGCACCCCTTTGGCAACGGCGCTTGCCAAGGTTCAACGCTTGAAAACCCAGCTCCATAGTGACGCGCTAAGGGATAATGTTACTGAAGTGGAGGTCGCACTGCGTAGCCTATCAGCACTCTCGGAGAAACTACTCGAACTGGCCAAAGCCGAAGGCGGCGGCGCTATTGCGCAACGTACACACAACTTGGTGCCCATTCTGGCTCTGATAGTGGCGGATTTTGAAAACCAGACTCCGGGACGAATTTCACTGACACTGCCCGCGGGAGAAATGAACTCTTTTTTCGACCCTGATGCCTTCGCCATTCTGGTTCGAAATCTGATCGAGAATGCAATCAAACATGGCTCACCCCAACACCCTGTGGAGGTCACCCTATCCGCTGACGGTAACCTTCGGGTACGCAATAGCGGAAATATCGTGCCAGCAGATGAACTCAACCTGCTACGCAACCGCTTTACTCGCTCAAAAACCGATGCGTCTGGCTCTGGTCTCGGTCTCGCTATTGCAGACGCCATTGCCACAGGTGCCAACATACATTTACACCTGCAGTCTCCTGCAAAAGGCAAACAAAATGGATTCGAAGCAGTCCTTAATATTGCCGATGCAAAATAAAAAATTAATAAAGCGCCCTATAGAAGCTAAATTTAATTAGCAAGTTTTGCACTAAGCGTCCGTTAATTTTTGTACTCTGTAGTTATCATCTGATTTTGTTCAATACGGGAATATTGATATTGAATGTTAAAACCAGATTGCCGAAACGCCTGCATCGCATGGCAACCTGTTCACAGCGTACTAAAACTACTGGATATAACGACGATGGTCTACCGGAGCGAGCGGGACACTAACCAACGGTGTTTAGTTTAGGCTAGCAATTGCTTATCCGTAACGACGAAGCGCTGCCTTTAACGAAAGCCTTATCCAACTAACGTTATGCAACGACGCCGAAAACCCGTCCGACACCTGCCGTTAATGCCATGGCTAAAGCCCCCCAGAAGGTTACCCTGATGGCACCAACCATCATGGAGGCACCGCCCGCACTAGCAGCCACGCTACCCAGAACCGCCAGAAAAACTAATGATGCAAGTGCGACAAGCACAATAAGTAGATGCACAGGTGCTAACCATGCGACCCCTAGCGGCAAAGCCGCACCTACTAAAAAAGAGCCTGCTGACGACAGAGCAGCCTGAATTGGCCGAGCATTTCCATCGACAGAAATGCCAATTTCATCCCGGGCATGCGCACCCAGCGCATCGTGCTTCATTAACTGTTCTGCAACCTGTTGTGCCAACCGAGGCTCTACACCTCTTTGTTCATAGATGCCGGCAAGCTCTTGCTGCTCGAACTCAAAATCATCTTCCAGCGATTTTCTTTCTAGCGCTATGTCTGCATTTTCAGTATCTGACTGGGAGCTTACGGATACATACTCACCCGCTGCCATGGACATAGCGCCTGCCACTAAACCAGCAACGCCTGCCAAAAGAATACTCTCTTGCGACGCTGAAGCTGCTGCCACACCAATAATAAGGCTCGCTGTAGAAACGATGCCATCATTGGCACCAAGTACAGACGCACGCAACCACCCGACACGATTAGTTCTATGAATTTCGTGATGACTCAAGGACGTAACTCCTATTCTCATGGATGTGTTTGATACTCAGAAAAACCAGTTATCTGCTTGATGAAAACAGAGAGCTAATCGCAATAAAAAACTGCCAAAACAAGAGACTTCAATCGCGTGGAATTAAAGGACTTCGTATGATTGACTCAATTGGGAGTAGTCATTCGGTGTCCAAAGTGATGCCGAGCACGCCATTAATTCTACTAGGCCCATTGAAAAGCCCAACGTGGGTCAAAGTGTAATGCGGTTATTAACGATTAACCACATGATACCCAATCCAAAAATAAGCTAGGGCTGGCACTCGCACTTAGTTAGCCCTGCTGATGGAAGCAGCTTATACGAGCTTTTAAGCAAGCCTTTCTTATGGAGTCGTCTGTGGGGGTGAAACGCAAAAGTGGGGTTGAAACACAAAGAAGGTGAATTCTAGAAAGGAGTGAAAAATATAACTACCTTATTGGCG
>NZ_JBWDLI010000061.1:0-2970 GCF_056238625.1 Colwellia sp. F1 | reverse complement strand
AACCCAGGCCGGAGAACAGGCGTGGAAGTGGCACGAAGATGCCGCTAAGTTCAGTGAAACCGACAATATTGAACGCGATGGCGTTACCCGACGCTGCGCCACCCCTGAACACCGCGCTGTGCTCGATGAACTTGCAACGTGGATGAAAAGCCTGGGCATGTCTGTGCGCATGGATAACGCCGCGAACCTGATCGGTCGTTATGCCAGTCCACAAGCCGGTGCCCGTACGCTGTTGCTCGGCTCGCATCAGGACACAGTTCCTAATGGAGGCAAGTACGATGGCATGATGGGCGTTATTTTGCCGCTTGCCTTGGTTAGCTACTTGTATGAAAACGCGATCGAAATGCCCTTTCACATTGATGTGGTGGCGTTTAGCGACGAAGAGGGGACACGCTTCAGTTCTACTTTGCTTGGCTCTAAAGTGCTGGCAGGCACCTTTAAACCAGAGATGCTTAAAGCCCGCGATAGTCAGGACATAACGCTTGGGCAGGCGCTGGCTGACTTCGGTTGTGACACTCAACGAATCGATGCAGATCGCTATCTATCGGAAGACGTGATTGCTTTTATCGAAGCACATATCGAGCAGGGGCCTCAGCTTGAGCAGGCTGATGTGCCGCTGGGAGTAGTAAGTGCAATTACTGGGATCGAGCGCCACGAGATAACGATCAAGGGCATGGCAGGTCACGCCGGAACTGTGCCTATGCACATGCGCCAAGATGCACTGGTGGGGGCTGCCCATGTTATTCAACTGGTCGATACGTTATGCAAAAGCACCGGTGAACTCGTCGGTGTCGTGGGTAAGATTGAGAACGCACCTAACGGCGTCAATGTTATCCCTCAGACCACCACCTTGAGCATTGAATTGCGCTCGCCGGATGATGCACTTCGCCGCCAAGCAAGAACTCAGCTGTTAAGCCAAATTGACGCGTCTCTGCAAGCCTTGAATCTTGGCGTTGAGCATCGTCATACCTATGAACAACCTGCGGTTCAATGTGCTCAACACCTTATCGACACCATGCGCAGTGCGCTTAAGGATGCGCGAATTGAGCCGCGGGTACTGTTCAGTGGTGCAGGCCATGATGGGTTGGCCATGGCCGACCTGTGTGACATCGGCATGCTGTTTGTGCGTTGTCGCGGGGGGATCAGCCACCACCCTAGCGAAGCTATTAAGCCCGAGGATCTCGGCGTTGCCATTGAGGTTCTCTTAAACACCTGTCAGCGACTCGCCCAACAGCAATAGCTGGCAGCCTTGTATCGCAACGTTTGTCCAACTAGCTCAACATAAAGCCACAAAAATCATAAGGGTTGATTATGAGCCAACAACAGCAAATTTCAGACACAAAAGCCCCTGCATCAGGTAAGTGGTACAAACAGATACCGGACCCGATGGTGCTAATTTTCTTCATTTTGGTTGCCGCCTACCTAATGACGTTTATTGTGCCCGCAGGAGAGTTTGAGCGTCAGACTGTCGATGGTCGTACGACAGTTATTCCTGAATCTTTCATGTATTTGTCAGATGTTGCGAATCTGCACTTTTTCAAGATTTTCGTCGCTATACCGCAAGGTCTGATTAATGCGTCGCAATATCTGTTTATCGTGTTTATTGCTGGCGGGCTGTTTCATATTCTGCAAAAGACAGGTGCGCTGGAAAACGCCATTGGTGTCGCCGTTCATCGCGTCGGTGCTGAAAATAGCATTAAAAGCCGCAACCTGATTATTGCTGCTGGTACCTTTATCTATGGCTTCTTTGGCGTTGCGGTTGGTTTCGAAAATAACATTGCGCTCGTACCCATTGGTGTACTGATAGCGTCTGCCATTGGCTGCTCTCGTTTAGTCGGTGTTGTGATGGCCGTGGGGGGCATCGGCATTGGCTTCGCTTTGTCGCCGATCAATCCATACACCGTTGGCGTCGCGCAGGGTATTGGTGAATTACCTACGTTTTCAGGCTGGTGGTTACGCACGTTGATGGTGGTTGCGTGCCTGGCTACCTTGACGCTTTTTATCTGTCGTTACGTTGTCAAAATGGACTATCACGATGACAACCCTACCGAGCTAACCAAGCGTCTCGAAGACTATACCTTGACCCGTCAGAACATCATTACCTTAGCTATTTTTATTGCTGGTCTGATTATTATGCTGATCGGTGTGTTTACTCGCGGTTGGTACATCAATGAAATTGCCGCCATGTTCTTGCTGATGGCGATTGTTATTGGACTCGCTAACGGCCTGGGAGCTAACGCGCTGGTAAGACAGATGATGGAAGGCGCCTCATCGGTAACCGCCGGTGCCTTGGTGATTGGTGTTGCAGCCTCTATTCAGGTCATCCTTAAGGATGCCCAGATTATCGATACGATTGTTAACTCGCTTAGCTCTATGGTGGGGGATATGCCTACCGCCGTGGCGGCTGTTGCTTCAAGTGTGATTCAAGGCGTGATCAACCTGTTTATTCCGGGCGGGTCAGGTCAAGCATTGGTTACCATGCCGATTTTGATCCCCTTAGCAGATTTAATTGGTATGAGCCGTCAGTTAATGATCACGTCCTTCCAGGTGGGAGATGGTTTAACTAACCTGATTGTACCAACGTCTGGCGGCACCCTTGCCATGCTGGCGCTAGGTAGGGTCTCCTACGCACAGTGGCTGCGTGTTATTACTCCTTTGTTAGTGCTGGTTTACGTTATGTGCTGGGCAGCGCTGGTATTAGGCTATTACGTAGGTTATTAAGTACTGTCGTTAGGCGGCTAACTGGCACTCGACGCAGCAGTGACGGGGGGAGAATCCAGAAGGATTTTCCTCCCTTCATTTTGCTGTTATGTGGTTCGGTGCTAAAGAAATTCATGCATTGTCCGATAATCACTTAACAGGCCACAGTCACCAAGCCCCATACGAGTTAGCCATGCCCAAATCACCTACTTTCTTTCTTGCTGCGATCCTGCTTGGCCTAGTCACCTATACCCAGGCGTCTGCTAATAC
>NZ_JBWDLI010000060.1:0-2999 GCF_056238625.1 Colwellia sp. F1 | reverse complement strand
GCAGGCTTCGGGTAAGATATTAAACACCCCAACATAGGCGTGTTTTATGCTTAACCAGCGTGCATTAACTTACCTCAATGAAGTGATTCGGCGCGGCTCGCTCAGGCGCGCCGCTGCCCACCTGAATGTCGATGCTTCTGCCGTTAGCCGCCAACTAAAAGCACTAGAAGAAGAGCTGGGTACCCAGCTATGCGAGCGGCACGGAAGAGGGATGCGCGCCACCGCCGCGGGCCAGCTACTAGTGCACCATTTTCATGCTCAGCGGGCTTCAGAAGAAGCGGTGCTTTCCCAGCTAATGGCACTTCAAAGTCTCGCGAAAGGGCAAGTTCGCATTGCCGTGGGAGAAGGGTTTATTGCTGACTTAATCGCCGCCCCGTTAGGCACTTTTATGTCAGCGTTTGACGGCATCAAAGTTGAAATCCGCATGGCGGGTGTCAATGAAGCGATGTCGTTACTCCAAGATCGCGAGGTGGATATAGCGCTGCTTTATGCACCGCCGGTAGACCCGCAACTTTTCTGCCATGTGGAAACGCGCCAGCCGCTCGATGTCATTGTTCCCCCCAACCACCCACTAAGTGATCTTAATCGCCCGGTTACGCTGCATGACTTAAAGGAGTGGCCCCTGGCGTTAATGGACAATCCTTTCGGTATGCGGCAAATGGTCAATATGGTGGCTCATCAGGAGCGCATTCACCTTGAAGCACGCCTGCATACAAACTCTGTTGCGGTGTTAAAGAATTTCGTCCGCTCAGGCATCGGCGTTACGTTTATGCCTGAACTCACCGTAGCGGATGAGATTAAGCGCGGTGAGATTTTCACACTCCCCATGCAGTACCCAATAATGAACGGTACGCGGGCGCAAATTGTTAGCCTGAAAGGACAGGAACTCCCAATAGCTTCAATTACTTGCATCAATCATTTGCACAGAGGCATGCGCTTTTTCTCCGCCGATGCACCACGACTGTTGCAATAAAAGCCACAGTTTAGGTATTGCATAGTCAACACCTCAATACATAGTCTTCTAGTAGGCACTCCTTATAAATCCAATAACGCGCCCACAGCGCCCGTAGCTCACGACAATAAACCAGGAGACTGACTATGTACCCAGCAAAACTGCCCCCCTACTTTGCACCTAAACAGCTTATAACCGCGTGCCTAGTAGGCTCTGCGTTGATGGCAGGGAACGCGCTTGCAGCGACTACGATTAATCTAAGTTACAACGGAGCCCCAGACCCGGAAAAGAACGCTGTCCACGTTTTTGCAGAGAACCTTAAAGCGCTGGTAGACGAAAAAACTGACGGTGAGATCCAGCTTACGCTCTATCCAAATAGCATGCTCGGCGAAGAAGAGGAGCGCATGGAACAAACCATGAATACGCCCATGCTCAATGTGGCGTCATTTGCGGGTGTCTCACCTCTTGTGGATGAAATCTTCGTTAGCGCTATTCCGTTTCTGTTCGACGATTTTTCTGCAGCCCACACTTTCTTCGATGAGGGTGAGTATTGGCAGGAAGTCAGCAACGCGCTGCAGGAGCGTGCCGGTATCGATATGCTAGCCGTTGTGGAAGAGGGCGGCTTTTTGGCGTTCACCAATAACGAAAGGCCGATCAGCCACCCTGACGACTTCGAAGGACTCCGCTTCCGCGCCATGGATCCTAGCCAGGTCGCTCTTTATGAAGCCTTCGGCGCCTCCGGCACTCCCATCCCCTGGACAGAGACCTATATGGCACTGCGCACCGGGGTGGCTAACGGCCAAATGAACCCGCCGATGTATATCATCTTAGGCAGTCTCTACGAAGTGCAGGACTATCTGACCCTTGCCAATATCCAGTACTCCGACCAATTCCTGGTAGGCAACAGCGACATGATCGCAGGTTGGGATGATGAGCTTCGTAGCGCTTTTATGGAGGCCGTCTCCGAAGCTAATCACAATGCCCGTGAGCATAATCAGGAGCAAGTAGAATCACGTATCGCCTATCTGGAAGAGCAAGGCATGGAAGTCATTCGCCCCTCTGAAGAAGAGCTAGCCGCTTTCCGCGAAATCGGCCAGCCTGCCTACCTTGAGTGGCTTGCTGAGCGTGATATCGAGCAGCGCTGGATCGATATGGCGTTGGAAGATGCAGGCATGAGCGAACTGCTCGACTAACGGCTGTTAACACCGTTGTCACCATTGCAATGATGGAAACAACAGGGGCTGGCATCATGCTGGCCCCTATTTCCACAACTCAATGTTCTCGTGCTTAACATTTCTGTGCTTCATGAAAGGCTGCCATGTTTAATACGCTTCGATCCCGTCTTTTAGCGATCAGCCGCCCTGTTACCTTAACCCTGGCGGGCGCACTTTTATCGCTCAATGTTGCGGCTATTCTGTTTGGGGTGTTTGCACGCTACATCGCTGGTGGCGCGCCTATCTGGACAGATGAGCTATCACGTTTCTTGATCATCGCCACCGTGATGCTTGCAGCTGGCGCTGTCTGGTCTGAAGGAGGACATATGCGCGTTGGCCTGTTAGAGAAACGACTGCCCGCCCCCTTCGCTCGGCTGCTAAACGTGTACCAATGGCTACTCACTCTGTTCATTGCGGCGGGCGGGGCATGGGTTAGCTATCGATATGCGCTGTCGGTCAGTATGTTTACCACTTCTGGGCTCGGCATTAGCCGTACGGTGCCACTGCTTTCGCTACCGATTGGTTTTTTGCTGCTGGCTTGGCATGTGCTCCTTTATGGCCCTGCGCCACTCAAGACCATCGAGGACGACCTATGATTGTCACTATGCTGGTTGTTTTCCTGGGCCACGTTTTGCTTGGACTGCCCCTGTTTATCGCCCTGCTGACCACCGCGATAGTCGGCTTTCTGTTTGTCGACCCCTCAATGATTCCACGCATGCTGCCCCAGCAATTCTTTGGTGGTATCAATGTTTTCTCCTTGATGGCGATTCCGTTATTTATCTTCGCTGGCAACCTGATGAACGTCAGCGGCTTAACCGAACGCTTGATGGGGC
>NZ_JBWDLI010000059.1:0-3032 GCF_056238625.1 Colwellia sp. F1 | reverse complement strand
CCGGCCATTCGGTGCTCTGGTTCCTGGCGCAATGGGTCAAGTTGATACAAGGTATCGGGAGTGGGAATTCGTGATAGGGTGCCAAAATTGGCTTTGCTCTCTTGGGAATCAATGGGGTAGAGTCAAATTGGGTGGCTGCAAAACCCCAATGAATGTGCCGTCGCATTTATTGGGGTTTTGTAGCGAGGCGTATAATCACTGTTAGTTGCCCGAGCAAGCTGTCAATATGGAATAAAAATGGCGATATTTGAACTATTTTCGAAAAGACAAAAAAAGCAACGTGGGGAGATGCCCGACGTATATGTATATGAGGAAATATCTCAATCATTTCGGGTGCAGATAATCCATATCATCAGAGATACTTTCGGTGAGGACAGGTATTCATCCGATGCATCTAGCAGCGCTTATGAGTTTATACATAAAGCACTCTGTAAGGAGTATGGAGTTTTCACATTAAATGAATACGCGAGAAGTGATTCTGAAGCAATTCTTGAATACTTTTTAAATTGCAGTGATTATGAAAATTGTCTGGATATAATCGAGATATCATTTAGTCTTATAGAAAACTACGTTGGTGAAAACTATTACAATTATAAGCAACGCACAACATCTAGCCAAGATCCAGAAGATGCTGTTGAAGAGTTGAACAAGAGATTTAAAGAGGCAGGTATTGGTTATGAATTTTCTTCGGGCGAACTAATAAGAATAGATTCCCAACTAATTCATTCTGAGGTAGTTAAGCCAGTTCTCGCCTTGTTAAAAACTAATAGGTTATACAATGGTGCTAATCAAGAGTTCTTAAAAGCGCACGAGAATTACAGACATAAAAGATACAAAGAATGCTTGGTTGAATGCTTAAAGTCAATTGAAAGCTTGATGAAAGGTGTTTGCAAGCAGCATTCCTGGGAGTTCAAAGAAAGTGATCCTGCTAAAAAGCTTATTAATATCTGTCTAGAGAATAAACTGGTTCCAGAATACCTGCAGAATCAATTTTCTTCCTTGAGAATACTGCTTGAAAGCGGGGTGCCAACGATAAGAAATAGAGAGGGAGGTCATGGTCAAGGGCCAGAGCTATCTACTGTTCCGGAACATTTTGCTAGTTATACCCTTCACCTTACAGCAAGTAATTTGCTGTTTTTAATGCAGTGTAATGAGCAGCTAACAAACAAAGGCAGCGGACGCTAACGCGCCGCTACTTTGGGCATTATATTCGCAAGGAGAATCATGGAGCCCCAAAGCTTCAGCTTCTTCATACCCGGTTGGGAACCTGTTGATTCGAAACAAGGCCTTTGGTGGGTAACAAGCCAGCTTTGGGAAAGCTTCTATGTCGCCTATCGAATAAACTCAGAATATAAGCAGATATATCTGAAGTCTTGGGAATATTATGAACAAGAGCCTGCGTCGCCGGCCTCGGCCAATGGCATTTAATGTTGGCGTTATATGGCTCAAAATTTAAGGAGCGTTAAATGATTAAAAAGATATTTACGTGCTTGACTGTATGGTTGGGCTTGTCATCCCGTAAAACGGGTGACTCCATAAAACCATCTTTGTCTGGAGGCGAATCATTGATCGAATTTGCCGGAGAAATTAGTGGTCAGAATGCAGATGTGTTGAAACAAATACAGCTATTTGTCAATGACCAGAAGGAGTACTTTTTAAAGTACGAGGATGATCTGTACCAGCGGGGAGTCGAATCAATCGATGAACTCACCCGTGAGATCGTGTTAATCGATGCACTGATGGAGAAAAACAAGATTGTCTATGTTGATCACAAATATGAAGGTGACCTTGCTCTTGACGAGCTTGATCAGCTGAGCAATGGAGAGCTTTCCGCTGTTTCTTGTTTTCATGAGCTGAAAGAAAAATACAAAGCTCATATTGGGCATAATACGATTGGTTATTTCATGCACAGTGACACACTAGCTCCTATGCCATATGAATGTATTGAGAGCGCAGGTTATTTTTTAGCCCAAATTAATGAAGATTCTGATTCCTATCCATTGATACTGGTGCAGCAAGACAAACGGAATCAACTCACTGAACTTGCTAAAAATGCAGAAATAAATCTGCAATTTTTTGAGCGTTGATGCCTTGTAGGGTAAGCCATATTACAAGGCAATGAAGTAAGCTGAGTATGACACTATGCACTTATCAGGAGAGATTCGTGAATCATCCGATTTTAGGGCAACTTGTTTCAAAAGAAGCGGAAATAAGCTCATTCGAAGGTGAGCTGGTGATCGATGGAAGTAAAGTTGGACTGAATATAGACCTGGATTCGGCACCACAAGATCAGGTTTTAAAGCTCGCCGAAAAGGTCGTTGCTTCTATTTCCATCCTCCAGGATAAGGCTGCGGCTATTGTAAGCCGCGATTTTCTTGAAGCGTATAACTCGGGCTGGAATGAGTATGATGAGGTACAAGAAGACGGCTCAACAAAAGCAGTGGTGAATCCAAAATTGGATTCTAATCAATTTATCAGCCAGTTTGAGTTAGATAGCATTTCTATTTGTGGCGCTGATTGCGTTGAGTTCTGGTATAAACCCAATGATCTGTTTTGGGGGCATAGTGTATTCGTCACATCATTTGACGGCCTTGAGTTCAAAGATGCCAATGCTCAGATGTTCGGGTAAATTGTATAACAAAGGGTGACAACAAAAATTTGTCCGGCGAGCCGGGCGTTAAAATTTCATGGGGATCCAAGGAAAATGGAAGAGATAAATTACTTGCTTATTATTGTTTCCGCAGTCGCTGCAATTGCTAGTCCTGGGCCGGCTACGCTTGCGATAGCTGGAGCCTCCATGAACCATGGTCGTTACTTTGGCTTGTACTTGGCTGCGGGTGTTCTAACAGGTTCTCTATTTTGGTCGACATCCGCGGCTTTCGGTCTAGCCGCAATCCTTCATGGGAATGCATGGCTTTTTGAGGTGTTGAGATACTGTGGGGCATTCTACCTTTTATATTTAGCTTTCAAATCTCTGCGTTCAGCTTTTAATGCTAGTACATTACACTTGCCTAAAATGCAAGTCACGCCAG
>NZ_JBWDLI010000058.1:0-3117 GCF_056238625.1 Colwellia sp. F1 | reverse complement strand
GCCGGAGATATCCTGCCGGTAGCCTAATGTCAGGTAACCCAGTGAACCAAACCAGTCGACACTCACCGCGGCAGTGTAGATGTCGTCGAGTTTCTTCATATCCTTGAGCTCAGGACTGTTACCCCGCTCAACATCGCCGAAGGCGTCATAACTAATCGCCGCGGACAAGGCCCAATTGTCTCCTCCCGCTAGATAGCTACCCAGTGAATAGTCACGAAAGAACCAGTTGTCCGACTCCCACTCGATATAGGGCAGCAGACCTGCATTGTCCTTACCGCCCACGTAAAGGGACGGTTCCGTGTAGGCAATAAGCCCGATAGCAAAGGTGTCGGCGCTTTCTTGTTCCTGGCTGAAGGACCAGGGTGAATAGGTGGCCAGAATAGCCGTCGCCAGGGGAATGAGAGAACGAATCTTCATTGGGTTGACTCCGTTTTGAATCAGTAACTCAAGGTGAAGTGAGAGGCTGATGTTTGCGGAGTCGATTGTCAGACAGAGGGTATTAAGCGGGTCTTAAGATAGTTAGGTGGTAATGGCGATAATTACCAGCGTAGGGTTACGCAAGCCCTCGGGTAGTCAAGGACGAACTTAAACTGCCAATCAAGCCGGTTGGCTATACGCTCAACCAACTGCAGGCCTAATCCGAAGCTGACCGTTTCAGATTTGCCAGCAGCATCTACGGGGTTTGAAATAACCAACGAGTTATCTGTAATCACTAGGGTAATCGTCCCACTACTGGTGTGCTGGAAAGCATTACGGATCAAGTTGGCTAGTACAATGCGAAACAGATCATGTTCAATGTTGATACTGCTGGCCTGATCGTTAAGCGACACCTGAATATTTTTATTCTCAACTAAGTACTGCATATCCACCAACAGTTCGCTACACAATGCGCCTGGCCAGACGATGGACTTTCCAATAGGTCTGGAGGATGGGCGTGCCAGCCACAAAAGGGCTTCCGACAACAAAATCATATTGGCGCAGGCGCGACTAGCCCGCAACAGAGAAGGGAAATTAGGATCCTCAGGGGCCGTTCTCACTCCTAACGTATCCAGGGAGGCCTGAATAATCGCGAGGGGGGTTCTCAACTCGTGGCTAGCATGGCGCAAAAACTGCTGCTCACGTTCGTTGTATTCTCTTACCTGTTGTAGTGTCGACAGCAGTTGATTGGCAATTTGGTTGAGCTCACTGATTGAGAACTGAACATCAATTTCACTGCCTGGATGCTGCTTGACCCGACTTGACCACTCCACGAGTAGCGCTAGAGGCTTCACGGCGCTCTTAAATAGCCAGGAGATAACCAAAAATAGCACCAGGCTAAATACTCCAGTCACCAAGCTAGCCTCGATCAATGCCTGCTTGAAAATAGCTTCGGCCAAGGCATCAATTTTGTCGGCCTCTTCAAACTCCAACAGGTAAAGGCCACCGGCCTGCTGTTCTTGAGACTGTTCTTGGGAACGCTCTTGAGACTGCTCTTGAGAACGCTCTTGAGACGGCTCTTGAGACCGCCCTTGTGACTGAACCTGCGAATAGAGCAAATAACCGTATTCACGAATACCCTGCTCATTAACCCGCTCTATTTCCAACGGCTCCAGGGGTTGAGTTTTACTGCTGGAAAATAGCTGCCGAATCTCTAGGGGAATATCATCCCACTCCCGGTAGGCACTCACGTCACCTCGCTGCGGCAGTACAAAGTCGGGGTTGTTATTGGCCGCCTGCTGCAGCTTAATCGCATCAAGATGCATATAATACTTAGCCGCCTGCCCCACCTGATAAAAGCTGAAAATAGTGACCAGCGCAATCTGCCCAATAAAGATGGCAATGGCCAAATACAGCAAGTGCTGTCGAGACTGGGCGGCTAAACTACGAACCGGATTGGAAGACATCAGCGCGTCTCCACAAACAGCGACAGCCCAACCCCGACATGGGTATGAATGAGGAGCTGTTCAAAAGGTTTATCAACCACTTTACGCAGTTGGTGTAAGTGCACGTTGACGGTTCCCTCCTCCACCTCCTCACCTGGCCAGACATGCTCCACGATTTCGTTTCTCGAAACCACAGCGGGCGATCGACGGGCAAGCAATAACAGAATTTTCCAGCTGGTCGGCGTCAGTTTCAGCTCCTGATCAGCACGAATGGCCCGGTGCTCTTTTGGATAGATCCAGAGATCAGCAATCCGTATACATTCACGCTCGGGGTGGCGACGACGGTACAGCGCATTCAGTCGAGCCAAGAGTAGCGGCATCGTGCAAGGCTTGATGACATAGTCATCGACACCGGCATTAAACCCCTCCATTTGATCGCCTTCCATATCGCAAGCGGTCAGCATTAGTATCGGCGTATCAACACCATTAGCCCTCAATTGCCGACAAACATCGATGCCCTGCACCTTCGGCAGCATGTTATCCAGGACCAAACCGTCATAATGCTGCTGGGATGCCAGAGTAATACCGCTGGCCCCAGTATAGGCAAAGTCGCATTCGACACGGTGCAATTCCAGGTACTCGGAAATAGCCAGTGCCAAGTCCCGGTCATCTTCAATGATTAATATTTTCATGGCGGCCGACTACGCGGAAAAGAATAATTAGCTTAAATGGAAATGCATTAATATTACATTAAGACTGCCGTTTTTTAGCCGTGCGCATAATCCTCGCTTCACCGCCTTAGTTTGCCGTCGCCCATGAATGCTATGTGGCCGAAATTGACCGCTTTTAGACCGCGCAAGGTATCGTTAGCTGAGATGGGAGTAGCTAATCTGTAGCCTCACTTCAACACGATGAGATTAGCCATGACTCAGCCTAAAACCGCACTGCTATTAATTGACGTTCAAGCGTCCTTTCCCGCCCGCGACTATTGGGTAGAATCACTAGCGCAAGCATGGCGCCCCAAGCAGCGGGCGATGCTAGATGCGGCGCAGTCAAATAACATACCTGTTGTGCGCGTTTTTCATGAAGAGCCTGGTAGCCAAGGCGCTTTTGACCCCGCTAATGGCCTAATTCGCCCGCTTGATGGTTTTGACGATGAAGCGGCAGTGACCTTCCATAAACGTGTTCATAATGCATTCAGCGATACTGAGCTTGAAAATTGGTTACGCGAACGCGGCATTACGCAACTTGCGAT
>NZ_JBWDLI010000057.1:0-3121 GCF_056238625.1 Colwellia sp. F1 | reverse complement strand
CTACGAGCTGCTGGAGAAAGTTTCTAACCGGATTATCAATGAGTTGGAAGGGGTGTCTCGGGTTACTTATGACGTGAGCAGCAAGCCGCCTGCTACGATTGAGTGGGAGTAGGGGCTGATTTAAATTAGTGAAAGAGCGATCATGGATCGCTCTTTTTATTTGAATTTAAGTAATTACGTAGATTAATTGTAATTAGATACGAAAATCATTGTGCCTCCTTTGTCACCCGCCTCATAAATAAAAATTCCTTTAGGATACAAAAGTCTTTCAAAGTGAATGTTGAACGCATAAAAGTCTTCGCGCTGCCACTCTTCTTTTTGCCAAAAATTATGAAGATCATAGGCAAAAATATCGAACCATTCTGTCAGTTTTAAAGTATTTAACTTGGCCATTATTTCAGTGTTGGTTTTAACAGGGTCTTTTCCTATGCCTTTCATATAACCAATAAACCTAGCTGAGTCGATTAGCATGCCAGTTGTGGCATTATGTATGGCGATAAATAGCTTCTGGAAGTCTTGATCGATGGCATGTGTTTTTTTAGCATTATCAATCAGAGGATAATATAATTCTAACGATTTTTTTATGTAGTTTGAAAATTCTATTTCAAAAACCAGTCTTGATCCAAATTCTGCGCTATCATATGCATACTTATAAGCGCGTAGAGCTTTTCGAATAGCAGCATGTAATGTTGAATCATGATTTTCAATTGGCGATGGCTCCAATAAAAAGCCAGGTAATATTCTCTCGAATTTATCCACTATGTTAGAGAAAGAAAAACTAGCCGCAAGTATGTGTGATGTAATGCAGGTGCTAGATTTAGGTTTTTGAAGAATAGCTAAAGCATAATTGTTGTCAAGGATGAGATGGACTTTTAGCTTATTTTTTCGATGCACTAGAACAAGAGCTGCTCCTTGAGCTATAAAATCGGGTGCTCCTTCTGGAATCAATTTGGTATCAAAGCCATGTTTAGTGTCGGAAATTGTTTTTTGAAAGTTAGATGTAAATATTATTTTCTCTAAGCGATTTGAATCAAGGTGGCTTGTTTTTCTTATTATATCGTTTATTTTTTTATTGATTATAAATTTGTTTGATTTAGATATTTTGTCAGTAAAAACAAGCTTATATCTTGAGGGTTTTGGTAAGTGAGAGTCTCTTTTGGGGTAGGGCTTTGGCGCTTTCATTTCATCAATAGTGTTGCTGGCTGTAGACTTTATTTTTTTGCGCCAGCGATTACCAATATGTTCTTGCAGGTTGTTATGGTTAGGGAGTGCTGAAATAAAAAGTTCATCGCTACATTCTGATGCTTCTTTGTTGAAATCTGATAAATCAGAAAGTATACAGTCTTTATTAACACCTATAAGAATTTTATGAGATGTTAAAGGCATAGCAACTATAGAGGCCTTGGATGTCATTATGTATGAATAAAATATATTGTCGGTTTCATCAAGCCCAATAGCTATGCAGTCTGGCATAATTGCACCTTCCTTTGGTGCAGCATTAATAAACCATTTGTATTTTTCTAAAATTTCCTTTCTCGATTTGATTGTTAAATCTTCTTGAAGAATTTTTTTTTGGCCATTGGTTACCATTTCGTCGACTTGAGTGGCTAGTTTTTCAAATAATAGTGTAACTAAGTTTGGTAGAGAATTGTTTTCAGATAAAACACTTTCCTTTGATAGTATAAATATCATTCTATAGAAAACTTCTTTTGGAATTTTTTTCTGCGTACTGGTTTCTATTAGAAGGTCAGTAAACGCTTCCTCTTTTTCTATAAGTGCTTCAAAATTATTTCTCCAAACTGGGTTTATGGAAGTCCTGTCCCAGCCAAGAATAAATAATAGTTCATTTTTATCGACGAATGTTTCGGAGGCTCCAGTTATAAAAAGTTCGGCAATGTTCTTGATAATGTTTCTTGTACTATTTGTTCTTGGTGCTAAGTGAGCTATTATTTCAGCGGATACTTGTGGGTTTGCAGTATCACCTATCTCCAGTGAGCGAAGAGAGTGTAGTAAGTTTCCTAATTTATTTTCATAAAAAGTGATCGAGTCATCTAATGTTTTCTCACCTGAAGGAGATGGTGCGGAGTAAAAGTCTCTCTGTGCAGCAATATTGTTAATATTTGAAATATAGTGCTTAGTGCGGCTATAGACATTTGTCTGATTTTTTTTGCCAGGTATGCAAAAACCGCGTTGAAATGATTGAGGTATGTAATGTTGTTTTCTTCCTGACATGTTTTCACTTTTTAAATTTTGTTGATGCTATGTTTTACAGTTAATTATTAAATTAATAGTTAAGTTAAGCCTTTGTTTCTAGTGTAGTACCACTCTCTCAGTGAGGTCCACCACCTTCTGACGCTCTTTTGAGCATACCCAACGTCTGGCCTATAGGGTGAATGTGATTGTAATATACTCACTACGATTGATAGAGAAACTGCAGCAACATTACCCTTGGTGCAAAAGAGTCCATCCGCCTTACGCACGCTCTGCTTTACTATCAGCAACGCTTATTCACGGAGGAAGCATCCATGGCCATAGGCGGCTTGATAGGCTCTTGCCGATCATCCTGATGATTGGCGGCACTTACCTGGCCTTTGAAGGCGCGGAGAAGGTCTGGCATAAGCTATCCGGTCAGCATGACGACGAGTAATCAGCGGTAGAGAAGGGGGCGGAAGCCGATAAAAGGTTGTGAGTGGTGCCTTCCAAAAATCGACTTCAGCATCGATCTTCCCAGCCTACCACCGCCAGACATTTAAGAGTGGGACATATGATCCTGTGTCGATTAGGCCAAAACTGTGATGGCCTCTCAGTAATATCGACGACATATGTTTAGGTTAGTTCTTGAAAGGTAGCCTATCATCTTGAAATGCGGTGAATAGGTGAAAAGGTTTACGCCCATGAGTGTGAACGATCTACCGGCCAACACTATGTTGTTCTTCGAGAGGCAAGACTTGGATTTGCCTTACTATCGGAGGTTTCCCAACGGCTTCAGCCTGACAGGCTGGAGTATCGTGCTTGCAGCCGTCGTGGTCTCTTTCGTCGTGCTTATCGTCGCCCAGCAATTGTTCCACAGCGGCTTCGGCGGTTTCATCCCTCCGTTGTTGTTCGTCCTCATTCCTTTGGT
>NZ_JBWDLI010000056.1:0-3157 GCF_056238625.1 Colwellia sp. F1 | reverse complement strand
GTCATGGTGTTAACAAATTCGTTATACACCACAAACAAGCGGTCAATACGTCCTGCGTCGTACGCTTCTAACATGACCTTTATACTACCGATCAGTCCTTCGACAGTCGGCGACTCTCCTAATCCGCTCTTGGCAGCAACCAGGTTGCCTCCATAGTTGCGGAAAAAGGCGCCGGCTTTAGAGCCGAGGGCACAGAAGTCTAGCTCAGCGTCTTGCTGTTTCCAGACAACGGCATCTTTCACCACTGCCTTAAACAGGTTGACGTTTAAGCCACCACACAGACCGCGGTCAGTAGATACCACAATGTAACCAACGCGCTTCACCTCATTACGCTCGACCATGTAGTCGTGCTTGTATTCAGGGTTTGCGTCGGCAATGTGGCCTACCACATTACGAATCTGCTTGGCATACGGCTGGCCAGCCTTCATCAGATCTTGTGCTTTACGCATTTTAGATGCAGCTACCATTTCCATGGCGCTGGTAATCTTCTGCGTATTTTTAATGCTCCCGATCTGGGTGCGTATCTCTTTTGCAGCTGCCATAGCGATCTACCCTTCGTTCGTGGCTCTCAGAAAGCATGCAAGCCCGCCCACAGGCGGGCCGGACATTACCAGCTCTGAGTCGCCTTGAACTTCTCGAGACCTGACTTCAAGCCGTCCTGAATCTCGCCGTTGTAGTCGCCGGTCTGGTTGATCTTATCGAGCAGATCGCTGTGCTCAGACTTCATGTAATCGTGCAGAGCACGTTCGAAGTCCAACACTTTATCGACGCTCACATCATCCAAGTGACCTTCGTTAGCGGCGTACAGAGACAGCGCCATTTCCGCCACTGACATCGGCGAGTACTGCTTTTGCTTCATCAGTTCGGTAACGCGTTGACCATGCTCAAGCTGCTTACGGGTCGCTTCATCTAGATCAGAAGCAAACTGCGAGAACGCCGCTAGCTCACGGTACTGAGCCAAGGCCAGACGAACACCGCCACCCAGCTTCTTGATAATTTTGGTCTGCGCAGCACCACCAACACGAGAAACCGATAGACCTGCGTTAATCGCCGGACGAATACCGGAGTTAAACAGGTTGGTTTCCAGGAAGATCTGACCATCGGTGATCGAGATAACGTTGGTTGGAACGAACGCAGAAACGTCTCCACCTTGGGTTTCGATAATCGGCAGTGCGGTCAAAGAACCGGTTTTGCCTTTTACTTCACCGTTAGTAAATTTCTCAACGTAATCAGCATTAACACGCGCAGCGCGCTCTAGCAGACGTGAGTGGAGATAGAAAACGTCACCAGGATAGGCCTCACGACCCGGCGGACGACGCAGCAGTAGTGATACCTGACGGTAAGCCACAGCCTGCTTGGACAGATCGTCATAAACGATCAGTGCGTCTTCACCACGGTCACGGAAGTACTCACCCATGGTGCAACCAGAATAGGCGGCCAAGAACTGCATTGGTGCAGGATCAGCAGCGCCAGCAGCGACAACGATAGTGTGTTCCAGCGCGCCGTGCTCTTCTAACTTGCGTACCACGTTAGCAATGGTCGACTGCTTCTGACCAATCGCCACGTAAACACAAGTAACGCCTTTGCCTTTTTGGTTGATGATCGCATCGATAGCAATGGCAGACTTACCAATCTGACGGTCACCGATGATCAGCTCACGCTGACCACGACCGATTGGCACCATGGCGTCGATGGATTTCAGACCGGTTTGGATCGGCTCGTCAACGGACTGACGGGTAATAACGCCAGGCGCTACTTTTTCTACCGCATCTGTCATTTTGGCGTTGATATCGCCTTTGCCGTCGATGGCATTACCCAGCGCATCGACCACACGACCTACCAGCTCAGGACCTACCGGCACTTCTAGGATACGACCCGTACACTGAGCGGTCATGCCTTCTTGAAGTTGCAGGTAGTCACCCAAGACAACGGCACCAACGGAGTCACGCTCCAGGTTCAGTACCATGCCAAAAATGCTGTTAGGGAATTCAATCATTTCACCAAACATCGCGTCTTCGAGGCCGTGAATTTTCACGATACCGTCGGAAACGCTGACGATGGTGCCCTGATTACGGGCTTCGGATGCGACGTCAAGCTTCTCAATTCGCTGCTTGATGATGTCGCTGATCTCGGAAGGATTCAGTTGCTGCATGCCATGTCCCTCAGACTCAAGCGGTCAGCGCTTCGGAAAGGCGGTTCAATCGACCACGTACCGAACCGTCAATAACGGTATCGCCGGCACGTAGGATGACACCACCAATAAGCGTCTTGTCCACTTGAGTAGTAATGGAGATTTCGCGATTCAGACGTTTCTTAAGCGCGTTCGCTAGCTTGGTCTGCTGTGCGGCAGTCAGCTTATAAGCTGACGTCACCGTCACATCAACACGCTGTTCATGTTCGGCACGTAAGTACTCGAACTGTTCAGCAATGAAGGGCAGTGCTAACAAGCGACCTTGGTCAGCCAGGGTATCCAAAAAACGCGACAGGTCTTCCTGCTTTTCGGGCAACATATCCGAAAGCAGCGCTACCTTTTTGTCGTTTTCAAGTTTTGGACTACCCAACAGACGACGTAGATCGCTGTCAGCTACCGCAGCGCTTAAAAAACTAAGCGCTTGGGTCCAGCTATCAAGCGCCTTATGATCACGCGCGTATTCAAACGCCGCCTTAGCGTAAGGACGAGCGACGGTAAGTAATTCCGCCATGGGTCACCTCCTTACAGTTCAGCAGCAAGCTCATCAAGTAACTTGCGATGTGCTTTCTCGTCGACCGAAGCTTCTAGCACACGCTCGGCACCAATAATGGCAAGATGAGAAACTTGGGCACGAAGCTCGTCTTTTGCACGATTAACTTCTTGCTCAATTTCAGAACGTGCACTAACCATGAGGCGTTCGCCTTCGGCGCGGGCCTGTTCGCGTGCTTCTTCAACCATTTGAGCAGAGCGCTTGTTGGCTTGCTCGAGGATTTGAGAAGCCTGCTCCTTGCTTTCACGCAGTGTCTGCTCTGCACGCTCTTGAGCAAGCTCAAGATCGCGAGTAGCACGGCTAGCTGCGTCTAAGCCATCAGCAATTTTCTTTTGACGCTCGTGAAGCGCGTTGCTGATCGGAGGCCACACATACTTTATGCAAAACCAGACAAAGATCGCGAAGGCGATCATCTG
>NZ_JBWDLI010000055.1:0-3176 GCF_056238625.1 Colwellia sp. F1 | reverse complement strand
CGGCGTAATCCTGAGCTGCGCAATGCAGTGAAGAATCTGGTAAACGAACGGTTAGCGCAGGGAACGTTAGAAAGCGTAAAGGTAAGCAGTGGCGAGGTCTTTGTCGTGGAGGCTGGAGCGCTTGAACGCCCGTTACCCCGATTGAAAAACCGGCTGCTGATTCTCTCTCCGTTCGATAACAGTGTTATTCAGCGCGAACGGCTCAAGGCGCTTTTTCAATATGATTATCAATTGGAATGCTATGTGCCCGAAGCCAAACGTCAGTATGGCTATTTTTGCCTGCCGCTACTTTATCGCGATGCCTTTATTGGGCGAATGGATTGTAAAGTCCATCGAAAAAAACGCCATTTAGAGATCAAGTTTTTACATTTTGAACCACATAGGTTTGATGAATGTCTCGTCGCCACGGCTTTTGTGGAAGCCATTACACAGTTTTGTCATTTCCAGCAGTGTGATTCTGTGTCGTTGACTAATGTTCACCCTAACCATCTAGCCCAGCATTTGCGCCGTGCGCTTCAAGCGCTGGGATAAGGCGAGAATTAAGTAGCTCGCTATGCCTCAATAACGTTACTGCCAAACCCGGCTAATCCGGCGCTCTGCATGGGTGGGACCTGCTGCGCTAATGGCAGGGAAGCTTGTCGCTCAACGTTGGTTGATATATGATTCGTATATGTTTCATATTTGTTTTGTATATTCTGAGAGAGCGCTATGGGAATCGTGAAAATTAATGATCAGCTACACGAAGACGTACGCAGGGCTAGTTCGGTGATGGTGCGTTCCATCAATGCGCAGGCTGAATATTGGATAAAAGTCGGGATGCTCGCGGAGGCTAATCCGAGCATGACCTTCTCTGAAATTATGCGTGACCAAATGCAGCAAGCCGATGTCGATTTAAGGAAGGTGATTGGTGGCTAAGGTAACGCTGAAAAGTGCAGAGGAACTGCGCGTAATGCGCGAGGCTGGGCGGCTACTCGCCTCAGTTTTCAGTTATCTCGATAAACAAATAGTGCCCGGTATCTCCACGATGGATATTAACCATTGGGCCGAGCGTTATATCGTTGATCATTTACAGGCACGTCCTGCCAGCAAGGGCCAGTATGGCTATCAGTATGTGTTAAACGCGTCAGTTAACCATGTAGTTTGTCATGGCATTCCATCTGAAACTCAAAAACTTAAGTCTGGCGATATCGTTAATGTCGATATTACCTTAGAGAAGGGCGGATTTATCGCAGATTCAAGCAAGATGTACCTTCTTGGAGATGTAAAGCCTTATGCCAAGCGACTGGTTGATAAAACCTACGAGTCCATGTGGCAAGGGATACACGCGGTTAAGCCTGGCGCAACGTTAGGTGATGTAGGCTACGCGATTCAGCAATATGCTGAAAAACAGGGCTACTCTATCGTTCGTGAGTATTGTGGGCATGGAATTGGCCGAGAAATGCACGAAGAGCCCCAGGTGTTGCACTATGGGAAGAAGGGTAAAGGGCTGACTTTACAAGAGGGGATGGTGTTTACCATAGAACCGATGGTTAACCAGGGGAAAGCAAAGATAAAAACCAAAAAAGATGGTTGGACAGTGGTTACCAGTGACAAGAAGTTGTCTGCACAGTGGGAGCACACCATTGCTGTCACCTCATCAGGTTTCGAAGTGTTAACACTTCGCGACGACGAAACTATCCCTACTGCCATTAGCCAATAACTGTTTACCACTCATCATTCGCCACCGCATTTCACCCTCTTAAATCCTCTCTGGCGAAGCAGATCAGATGCGTTAAGCTGAAAATCTAGGTGCAATTAGGTCCGCATAACTTGGAGAATCCTCATGACAAGCTTTGCAAAGAACACTATTTGCCTTTGGTACGATGGTAGCGCAGAAGAGGCTGCACGCTTTTACGCGGATACCTTTCCCGATTCGTTCGTCAAGGCTGTTCATTATGCGCCGGGAGACTTTCCCACAGGTAAACAAGGGGATGTATTAACCGTTGAGTTTTCCGTGATGGGCATTCCGTGCCTTGGGCTCAACGGTGGAGCTGCGATCACACACAATGAGTCGTTCTCTTTTCAAGTCTCAACGAATGACCAAGCTGAAACGGATCACTATTGGCATGCCATTGTTAGCAACGGTGGTGAAGAAAGTGCCTGCGGCTGGTGTAAGGATAAATGGGGTATATCTTGGCAGATAACACCAGCGGTACTAATGAACGCGATTACCAATCCCGACCCTAACACCGCTAAGCGTGCATTTGATGCGATGATGCAAATGAAAAAAATCGACATTGCTGAGATTGAGGCGGCGCTTAAGGGGCGATGAGTTTGCAAGGCCGATCGAATGGCTGGAAAATCGAGGTCTTTAAGAAAAGTGATAGCCAATATCAATGACTGAAATTACCTATATCTTATTATTATCATTGCTGGCTGGTGCGGCAATGCCCACGGGGGCATTGCTTGCTCGACTTGATCTTGTGCATCCCTATTTCTTAGGTACTGCATGGCGGCATTTTATTGTTGCTTTTGGCGGGGGAGCGCTTATATCGGCAGTCGCTTTGGTGCTAGTCCCTGAAGGGGCGGGCAAGCTTTCTCCTGTATTCGCGGCGCTGTGTTTTGCTGCGGGAGGAGTGTGTTTCTATCTGTTGGATACTTTTTTAAGTAGGCTGAACAGTTCTGTTGGTCAACTGGTCGCAATGCTTTCTGATTTTGTTCCCGAAGCCATTGCTTTAGGAGCGGCCTTTGCCTCGGGAGGAAGTGCTGGCTTTTTGTTGGCGTTGCTGATGGTTTTGCAAAACTTACCGGAAGGGTTTAATGCCTTTGAGGAGTTAAGTAGTAACTCTCAACTCTCAGCAAATAAAATTGTGCTGGCTTTTAGCGGTTTAGCGTTAGTAGGTCCTGCCTCTGCCGCCACAGGGTATTATTTGCTGTCTCAGTATGAGGAGTTGATGGGCGCTTTAATGCTGTTTGCTAGTGCGGGAATTCTTTACTTAGTTTTCCAGGATATTGCACCAGAATCTAAGCTTGCACATAAAAGCATGCCCGCAGTGGGGGCAGTTACAGGCTTTTTGCTCGGTTTAGTCGGTAATATGATGATTGCCGGTGGCTAATATAGTCAGCTATTACCCATGACCAAGCGCGTGTTGATCACGGGGACGGAAAGCTAACAAATAATAGCCAGCCTCATTGTT
>NZ_JBWDLI010000054.1:0-3192 GCF_056238625.1 Colwellia sp. F1 | reverse complement strand
GGCTTAACGACAATCGTACACCCCGCTGCCAACGCGGCACCGGCTTTACGCGTGATCATAGCAGCCGGAAAATTCCAAGGCGTAATAGCCCCCACAACACCGACAGGCTGTTTTGTCACTACAATACGCTGGTTTGCTTTAGCGGCGGGAATAGTCTCGCCATAAACACGGCGCGCTTCTTCAGCAAACCAACGTAAAAAGCTAGCGGCGTAGGCAATTTCGCCCTCTGCCTCTTTTACTGGCTTGCCTTGCTCGTAGGTCATGAGCAAGGCGAGATCATGTTTATGCTCCAGCATAAGATCATGCCACTTCAGCAGCAGATCAGCTCGTTCTTGAGCTGTCAGCGCACGCCAAGCGGGTAACGCGGCATCCGCTGCATCGATAGCGCGCTCTGTCTCAGCTTTACCTAGTCGAGGCATGTCGCCCACGGACTCACCGGTTGCAGGGTTTAAGACATTAATTTGCTCACCGCTGTCGGCGGCTACCCAGCTACCATCGATATAGGCAAACGGGCAATACAGCTGTGTTTCTTTCAGCGCTTCCATGACAGACTCCTGACCAAATATTGGCCTCACGGGCTCATTGACCTGTTCATGCTAAGACGAAACCACGTGTTTAACCAAATCTTTACAATGAAATCTGCCAAAGATTCTTAGCCAGTATTTCAACTGATTAACGTTAAGAATTCCTGCCGCGTGGCTTGATTGCTGCGAAAACTCCCCAGCATCACAGAAGATGTCATACTTGAATTTTGCTTTTCCACACCGCGCATCATCATGCAAAGATGGCGTGCCTCAATCACCACAGCGACACCTCTTGATTGGGTAACTTGCTGCACTGCCTCGGCAATTTCACGCGTCAAGTTTTCTTGGATTTGCATACGCCTAGCGTACATATCAACAATACGGGCAAACTTCGAAAGCCCGAGTACTTTTCCGCTAGGCAGATAAGCGATATGACATTTGCCAATAAAGGGTAGCAAGTGGTGCTCACACATGGAGTACAGCTCAATGTCTTTTACAAGGACCATTTCATCTGTTTGCGACTCAAATACCGCGCCATTAACAATCTCCTCAAGTGATTGCTGATAGCCAGCAGTTAAGAACTGCATTGCTTTTGCGGCTCTTTTGGGTGTATCGCGCAGCCCTTCACGGTCAGGGTTTTCACCGATTGCGGTGATAATGTGGCGGTAGTGTTGAGCAATGTCGTCGGTCATTTGAAGCCTCATCAAAACTGTACGTGCTAGCCATTGAAAAACGTCTGCTTTACTAGAGCGTTTACTCAACGGCGAAATATTGCTATCGATCAATAGCTGAGAGCCGTGCGCCAATCATGTACAAAAAATATACGCGAAACAACTTTTGCACAATAAGAAACACCACACCCGGTTATTTTAACGCACCTAACCGTGCTGTGGCAGAGTGCCGCGCACCCCCCTTTGAGACTATTTAAGCTGTGCTATCATGGATCGAACTAGCCAGCTTAATTCGTAGCGCTCATCTGAGATTTCCTTATGTCATTCAAATCTGCACCATTTTTCTTAACTGCTCTATTGGGAACTGCATTGGCAACCCCCTTGTTAGCCGCTGAACAGACATTAACACTACCTAAAGGTGCTAGTGTCGGTGTCGAGGTGATCGAAGAGTTTGCTTTTAGCGACAGCCAATCGCGTTATGAAGCTATCTTACTTCACCCCACTCAAGCTGGCGGTGCCTCACACCAGCTACCCGAATACTGCGTTTTAGTTGCCAATGCACAGCTCACTAATGGGCGTATTCGTATTACAACGCAAGACGCAACCTGCATTGAAACACACGATGCTGAAAGCGCTATTTTTACAGGTTCATTTAGTGCAGGTGCCTATGCGGCAGATGGACAGTACGGCCTTGCCTGTGATGAGCCGTCTTGTACCCTATCGCCAGGCCAAGCATTCGTGGTAACGCTGGATGAAGATATCGACATCAACGCTCAAGACAACCCTTCAGCGGAAATTAATGCTGCTCGACGGGAGGCTGATGGAGAAGGCGTAGCCAACCCCATCCCTTCAGATCGGCCTGATCCCGATGCAAGCGCTGAAAACCCACGCTCCGTCAATCAACCTGAATAGAACTACGTTACTCATCGTCAATGGGGGCGAGGCTTAATTAACTACCGCTGCAATTGTTATGCTAGCCAAATAGGCTTTTCAAGCTGTAACAGCTGCTGTTCAAGCTGGCGGATATGCTGATCCCAATATCCGCTCTCCGCCAGCCATGGAAAGGCACGAGGAAAGGCCGGGTCATCCCAACGAGAAACAAGCCATGCGGTGTATCGGATAAGGCGATAAGCCCGCAATGGCTCGATCAGCGACAGCTGGTGTTGCGGAAATGCTTGCTCCTCTTCATAGCCTTCAACAATTTCACTTAGCTGCGCTCGCCAACCGGATGGATCATCAACAGGTAACAGCATCCATATATCTTGGATAGCGGGCGCCATAAGACAATCGTCAAAATCCACCAAGGTAAATGAGTCATCTCTTCCTAACACATTGCCCAAATGACAATCACCATGCGTTCGAATCATTTGATCGCTGGCAATGGGGTGCTTTTCTAGTTGAGCTAGTATTTTCTGGACAACGTTATGATAAGCGCGCTGCTGATGCTTGCTTAGTCTTTTACTGCCGATAACACGCGCCACCGCATCATCAATACCGTGCTGCCACGCTACGCTTGGACGATACTGAAATGCCTTTCGTGATGACACTGCATGTAGCCGCCCTAATGCATTACCCAATGCAAAAAGATGCGACGGATTGTCTAGCTCAGGCGCTTGACCACTGCACTGCGGATAAAGCGTGAAGCGAAATTGCTGGTAAGTATGGAGTGATTGGCCATGCGGGTCACACCAGGGCGCAACAACGGGCACATTTGCAGCAGCCAACTCTTGAAGAAAATCATGCTCTTCCTGAATAGTCTCATCCGACCAACGACCAGGACGATAGAATTTCACAACCCAGCGCTCACCGTCATCGTCACGAAACATCAGCACTCGATTTTCATAGCTATTAAGTGCAAACGGCTCACCAGCCGGCCAAATCCCAACAGACTCCGCAGCAGACATCACAGTGTCCGGAGAAAGCGTACTAAACGGGTGTGGCATATACCGCTCCTGTGCAATTAAGCCTGCATTCTATCAATTATGCACCAGAGGTGT
>NZ_JBWDLI010000053.1:0-3242 GCF_056238625.1 Colwellia sp. F1 | reverse complement strand
TTATTTTGGTCGATGACGTGTATCGCAAGCCGATTGGTCGCCCATGGATTACGTTGGCCATGGACGTGTTTACTCGCATGGTCACGGGGTATTACTTGTCGTTTGACCCGCCCTCTGAAACATCTGTCGGCATGTGTGTGGCGCACTCCATGCTTCCTAAAGATGAGTGGTTGCTACTGCATAATGTGGAGGCTGAGTGGCCGGTATGGGGCACACCCGCCACGATTCATGTCGATAACGGCCCAGATTTTCGCTCTGAGACGTTTCGGCGCTCATGCCTAGCCTATGGGATCAACCTTGAGTTTCGGCCTGTTAAGCAGCCTCGTTATGGTGGCCACATTGAGCGGGTACTGGGCTCTCTTCTAAAGGAAATCCATAACCTGCCTGGGACGACCTTCTCCTCCATTAAAGAGAAAGAGGGATACGATCCAGAGAAGCACGCGGCCATGACGAAAAGCGAGTTTGAAGAGTGGCTGGTGACGTTGATTTGCAAGGTTTACCACCAGCGCCTTCATTCTGGGATTGGTATGTCGCCGATGAAGAAGTGGGAAATTGGTGTGTTTGGCAATGCGGATGTGCAGGGAGTGGGATTAGCGCCGAGGCCTGCTGACAGGCTCTCTGTATTGCTCGATTTTTTGCCCAGCTTTCAGCGTACGATCCAGACCTTTGGTGTGACCATCGATGGCATAAACTATTACGATGAAGCGCTAAGACCTTGGATCAATGCCAAAGATCCAGA
Organism: Colwellia sp. F1; assembly: GCF_056238625.1. Lineage (NCBI taxonomy): Bacteria > Pseudomonadati > Pseudomonadota > Gammaproteobacteria > Alteromonadales > Colwelliaceae > Colwellia > Colwellia sp. F1. The sequence continues at coordinate 2,503 of NZ_JBWDLI010000053.1, read as the reverse complement.
CATGCCAGACAAGAAACGCACCTTTGTTTTCCGGCGCGACCCTCGCGACATTAGTGTCATTTGGTTCAAAGACCCGGAGCTCGGGCACTATTTTCGCGTGCCCTTTGCCAATCTTGCCCTCCCCTCGATGAGTGTTTGGGAGTATGCCCAAGCTAAAGCGCGCCTTCGGCAGGAAGGAAGAAACTCGGTCAATGAGACTGAAATTCTACGCGCTATTAGTGAGCTGCGAACCCATGTGGAGGAGTCGCAAGCACGTACTAAGCGAAGTCGCCGTCAGGCACAACGACGTAAAGAGCATGAGAAGAAGGTGACGCCTGCAGATCCCCTTTTACATGCGCCCTCAACTGCTGCCCCTAAAGAGACACCCGCTCAAGGGGACGGTCTTTTAACGGGTGATATCGATGTGAACTGGGACATAGCATGAGCACACACCTTCATCCTGATCTTCGTCACGTCTTGGGGCTGTCCGCTAAAGAGCGAATGGAGTTTATGGATCAACCGCGCTGGTTGGGCTATCCATTGGCCAATCGTGTCATTGAGGTCATGCGTGGGTTGATGGAGAAGCCCAGTCGTCCTCGTATGCCTAACCTCTTGCTCGTGGGTGACTCCAACAACGGAAAGACAACCATCGTTCAACGGTTTCGTAAGCAGTACGGTGAAGGCTACGTGAATGAAGACGTAGAGCCCGTGAAGCCTGTTGTTGTCACTCAGGCTCCCCCGAGTGCCGATGAGAAAAGTCTGTATATCGCAGTGCTAGAGAGTTTCTGGGCTCCCTACCGGCCTACAGATCCTGTTCCCAAGCTGCGCTACCAGGTGATTCATCAACTGCGTGCTTGCCATACCCGCTTGTTGATCATCGATGAGTTTCACTCTCTGTTAACCGGTGGTGCTGTTAAGCAGCGCGAAACGATGAATGCCATTAAGCTTTTATGCAATGAGCTAATGATTCCCATCGTTGGTGTGGGGACGCAAGACGCTGTGCGTGTGCTGCATTCAGACCCACAGCATGCGAGTCGCTTTGATGTGGTCGCGTTACCAAAGTGGGAGCTCAATCAGGAGTTTCAGAAGCTGCTCGCTGGCTTTGAGAAGATATTACCGCTCAAACATCCTTCCCAACTGCATGAGCCCCAATTGGCGACCCAGCTCCACGCGATCTCTGGCGGCAATTTTGGCGACCTGCACCGGCTGCTGATTGAGTGTGCAAATGCCGCTATTTTGTCCGGGGCTGAGCGCATCGATGAGAAAACTATTCAGAGTAAATCGTGGGTGCGGCCAACCCGTGGTATTAGGGAAGTGATGCTGTAATGCCCTGGGCGCTTAGTGTGCCATTGCTGCCCGAGGAGTCCCTTTCCTCATGGTTCGTTCGGGCGGCGCTGAGACAGGGATGTGATCCCTTGTCTCTTACGGGGGCTATCTGGCCAACATGGCGTATATGGACGAGAGATATTGATAGGGAAATTCCCATCGTACGAATGCGTCCATTAGTGAAGGTATCAGGGATCTCCTCCACTGAGTTTCTTAAGGCCGGGATGCGAGACGATTGTGAGAAAGTGGCCGGTTATTCGTTACCGGAAACACGGACTTGGCCCTGGTTGTTGGCTCTCGGCAGCCGAAATCGAACTCGCCATGGAGGACAGCAGGTATGCACGTTGTGCTTGGCAGAGGACTCAATCCCCTACTTGCGGCGACACTGGCGATTCGCTTGGCACATTGGGTGCCGCTTTCATGGGGTGCAGCTGATAGATGAGTGCCCAGCATGCAAGGCCCCTATAGAGCCCCATCGCCTGTCAGCGGAAGATCAACATTTAGCACAATGCAGCCGGTGTCATGACGATTTTAGAAAGGCTGCACACACGTCGCCTTTACCTGAAGCGTTCAGTTTCCAAGTGATGGCTGATCGTGCTTTAAAAAGGAGCAACGTGACGTTTAGGCAGGCCCCTATCGCACCCGCCGATTGGTTTTCTATGGTGACCTTCTTTATTGGCGTTGTTCGGCGTGCAAGTCGGCGGCCTGCGTCACCCCTCGCAGATGCGCTTCTGTCATTGGGCATTTCGGTTACGGATAGCCGAATGCCTTTGTCTGGATTGGCGTTTGAACTGTTGCCTGTCCGCGAGCGTAGTGCTTTATTGGTGGCGGTGGAGCTTTTGCTCAGTATAGGCGTTGAAGAAACGTTCAGCGCTCTGGTCGCGTGCAATGTCAAAACGAGCGCGCTTCATGATCCCCGAAAGTCACCCCCCGTTGTGTTGTTGCCGATGATATCAATGTTATCTCATCACCCTCATGGGCCGCATCGCCGCCGCGCTCCACCGGATCATCGCCCCATGTCGGAACGCGCTGTTAGAGCCTCATGGGCGCGTTTAAAACGAAGAATGAAAGCGGAGCCAACCTCTTGAAGCAACACCAAACGGTAGCCTGTGATGAGTGTGGTCGAGAAGTCTCCAAATTGTGGCGGCGCCATAAGGGCCATGGTTACTGCTCAACTTGCTATGCTCGTGTGTTTAAG
>NZ_JBWDLI010000052.1:0-3253 GCF_056238625.1 Colwellia sp. F1 | reverse complement strand
CAATGGCTCTCTCCAGCACATCACGGGCATCACCCGCGGTGCCTAATGCACCAAGACCGCCGCGTTCACGTGCGTAGGACGCCAGCACGATGCCTTGCCAGACCAATACCTCCGCTTGATCAGGATATTGGTTAGCCAGTTGCTCAACCTCATTGGCTAGCGCTTTAAGCGTGCTCTCACGCTCGTTAGCAGGCATCTCAGTGACGGTGTGTTCCCAACGATTCTTTAGCGAGAACACATCGCTTTCATACGCCGACACGCTTAATGGGGCTAACGCTAAGGCACTACCTAATGCCGCTGCAATGACTAAACGAGAAAAAGGGGATGTGCGCATAATAAGCTCCTGATTTATTTTTGTGCTTTCTAGCAAGCAATACGTTTGGTTCTGGGGTTTTGAACCCCCACACCCATAATGTAACGAACGTTTGAATGAATCGCCAATAAATAAGCGCTTTGTTAACCCCACTGCCATTAGCGTAAGCTGGTGCTCTTTGAGGAGGTGAAAAACGCAATGAAAGGCCGAAATATGACGCGCTGGCGCGACCCAGCGAAAGACCCGCGCCAACAACCTAAAAGCAACCTGATCACAGCAGAGGGTGCGGCTCGTCTACGTGCTGTCCTGGACCATCTATCGCGAGTTAAACGCCCCGCCATTTCGGCCAAAGTTGGCGAAGCGGCCGCCCAGGGTGACCGCAGTGAAAATGCCGATTATACAAAAGAACCCCAAACAACATACTATTCGCCATAAGCAATTGTTTTTAAATAACAAAAAAATAGTATTTATACTATTATTGCGTACTATTTCACGAGCTTAGGTCAACAATATTTAGCCCTGAGACCCATCGTTCTGCAACATCGGTGGCGGAAAGCTCATTCCAGTTTAAGCACCCACTTAAAAAAATAGCAGTTATCATTGCCTCCAAATTAGAGCTTTCTAACTCCTGGGGAAGTGCTTTTTTTATTTTCAGCTCCCAACCATATGCTTTCACTTTCGACAAGTAATTTTCGAAGAAGCTTGTAAACAAATGTTCGCATGCAAACCTATTTACTTGCTCTTTATGCATATACTCGATAACATCTTTAGACATTCTTGTCATGGTATAATAGATCTTATCTAGCGGGTATGTTTCAGCAACATACCTAAGCAAGGCATCTAGCTTTATATTTTCTTTTATATTAAGCCTATACTCAGACCCCACGTACTTTATAAGCAAATAGAGCTTTTCTACTCTTATATCATTCACCAAACACTTAATAGCCTTAATATCATCAATATCAATATCCCCCTTAACTACGTCATCATTCACTGTTAACAAAAAATCGTTCACATCATCAAAACCACATGGCAAGTTAAAATAAAAGCCTGGCTGAGGAATTCCTTTAACCTTGCCAAATATTTCAACTGCATTTCGATAACTACTACCAAGCCTTAGTCGACCGTATGCCATCCTTGCCTCCTCTCCCATCGGCACTACAACCTTAATAGCTTTTTTGGAAATTAGAGAACTGAGAGCTTCTGAATCAACACTCTTAAAACCTGACCAACTTAACCCCTCAGCCCCGAAGCTTAATGGTCCTTCACCAGCAAAACTTTCTGACAAAATAGATAATAAAAAAACTTTATCTAAATAACTTAGATCAGCATAATCATATACTTTCTCTTCTAAAGAAAATTCTAGATAATTCAAAAGCTGTTCATTACATTCTTTCTCGTAAGCTAACCTTTTTTCTTCAAGGCATGACGCGCATGTAAGACTTGCTCCACTAAGTGCTTCTTTATATCTTTTCCTACTCGAAACTGAAACTGCTCCGTCACAACAGCCACATGATACTTTACTTGTAAAAAAATAATACTCACATAAATTATTTATTATCGCTCTCAGCTTAGCACCACTAACACTATACTTTTTAGCAACATTATCAACTGAATAAAAAAACGCTTCTTCATCACTTTCTTCTGTTAACCAATAGTCATTTATCAGCCCCTCAACCCCCTCATCAATATCATCCAAATAGCACAAATAACCATTTTTATTTCTCACGTTGTCTTTTTGCATGACTATATACTCACATAAAGAATAGATATGACAATATAAAGGAAATTACAATCTAAAGCCAAAAAAAGAATAGAGATTATCTTCGGTACTTCTTTGAACAGCAGCTTGACTTAATGCACAAAGTTATCAACGCTATCCAAATACCCATATGAGTCTATTGGTGAAGTTGCTCACTATCTAAGCCAATTATGAATTGACTAGCACTGCAGATAAAACTTCCAAAGATATTTATTTTTAAACTCCACCTCACAGTTGCTGCTAAGGCGCGTTAATTTTTGATGCTCTTTTCACCGTCGACTCTGAGATATGGAAATGCTGAGCAGTTCTGCTAATGCTCGCCTCATTCTTCTCCCTCCAGCGCTTTATCTCAACGGCATCGATCTTCTTGGGACGGCCCAGATGCCTGCCTTCTGCTTTAGCTCGACGTATACCAGCCATTTGCCTTTCACGGATATTTGATCGCTCTATCTCGGCCATTGCGGCTAGCATCGTAAGCATTGCCTTTCCAATGGGCGTGTTGAGATCAAACCCTTCACGCAGGCTGATAACTGACACTCCTTTACTTTGCATGAATTGCACCGTATTCAGCACATCGACTGTATCGCGCCCGAGACGATCAATCGCATAGACCACTAGCACGTCGCCTTCACGTACATATTCTGCCAAGGCCGAAAATCCTGCACGCTGCAGAGCAGGTAACACACCAGACGTTGCCTCGTCACTCCACCAACGTTCGACATTATGGCGATTCGCAATTTCGCTACGTTGAGAGTGAGTGCTTTGATCATTGGAACTGACTCTGAGATAGCCGATCGTTGCCATTGAGCTGTATCCTCAATTTTGGATCATAAGGTGGGGTTTTCTTTTGAACCTAGGCCATAACCTAAAATGACACTTATGACCCATTAAGATTCAAGCATAATAGAAGCAGGTCAAAAGGTACACTTTTTGACCCATTAATCTTGCGGAGGCTGAACCTATATAAGAGACAAAAGGTGTTGGCGGTAATATTCAGAGAAGCTTAGCGTTAGCATGGGGGGCTCAAGAGACAGCATCTCACGCTCATTAATATTTTTTGCTGATACCGGTTGGCCATTACCTGCAGCTGACCCACCCCTCTGAGTGCCGTTCAATTGTTGGGAACGCGCCTGCTCCAATCGTAGGCTCAACTTTTGGGTTTGAAGCATTGCCTGGTC
>NZ_JBWDLI010000051.1:0-3291 GCF_056238625.1 Colwellia sp. F1 | reverse complement strand
GCAGTCGAAGCGCGTATAGCTAACGTCGTCGGCAGGCCCATTGAGAGCAGAAATGTCGCAAGCCCAAAAGGCGTCACCACGTTTTGGAGTTACCTGGCGAATTCTGTTTAAGTAGCCAAGGCCATTGATATGAAGATCAAAAAAGCTCTTAGTCTCGTTTTGAACGGTAGTAGCCATGGTGTTTCTCCTTACAGGATTGGAATACGAATCCATGGGAAACACCTGTCCCACATGGGAGGTATTATCCCATGGGGGTAGATAGGCCACTGGCCAGCTGTAAAATGCCTCAAACCGCTTGCGGCACTCCCTTACATGAGGCAGGGGGAGCTTTAGGAGGGCGTCTCAATCGGTGCCGGGTGAGACCAACCGGGCTGTCGTCAACAGCACAAGCAACTTTTATGCTAACGAGAAAATATGATGTGTCAAGGGCCACCTGCAGCCCTCATTACCTCATTGACTCTCAAAATCTTTATGGCGCTCTTCCAGTTGTACTCCAGTACATGAATACTCATTTCAGTGCTAACATATCTAAACCGCTTTGTCGCAAAGTGCGTAGTTCCCATCCACGCCTTAAGCGTGCCGAACGGATTCTTCACTGTTTGTCGCCTTAGGCACATCATCTCTGGATTCCAATCAAGACGTGACTGTGCAGATTCAAACACATCTTCATGCTCCCAACGTCTGATCCGTCCTTGCTTGCCAGTCGTGCATTTTTCTTTCATACCGCAGCTTGCATATTCCGAACTTCAGTAAGTATTCAGCTTCATTTCCTTTTCTATCGTTTCATATCGCCATATCAGCCTCTGACCAGCGGAGCGAGAATACTCATTAGTTTCAGGCCAATACCGGAATACTCCTCTTGGTAAAAAGCCCTTTGCCTGGATTGGATATGTCATCGACTTGGGCTGGTAGGTCGTTATCTCTTCTTTATAGCAGGCGAGAATTGAAGTAGCCTCTGTCAGCTACGTCCTTCAGCTCCTTGATGCCAGTGGCTTTCCGGGCTAGTTTCGCCATATTGAAAAGCTGTCCCCGGTTATGCCCGATACTGTTTACCTCACAAGCCACATTAAAATGATGCAGGCTATCGCCCACTGTCTAAACGTTGTAGTCTACTGTCCCAGAGTCCTTAACACTGGAGAACATCGACCTAGCTTCAGGACCCGTCAAAGATACTTGCTGATCCAGAGATTACAGCCGCTGTTCCTCAAAGGATTGTAATCGCGCCGTTTCATCCCTGAGCTTTATAATTTTCTCCGTTAGGTGTTTCGTCTTGGCTAATTTAGGGGAAAGATCAGCAGCGTTCAGCAACCTGCTAATCAGTGAGAAATACCGGTTGGAATCGCGTTATTGCACTCTTTTTCCGCTCAATGAGCGGAAAAAGAGTAACGAACACATAAAGAATAGAAGAATAAAACCCTAATATTTGGTTTTTTGTCGGTTCAAGCGGACGCTGACAAATATCGATAATTATTCTGATCTTCCTGAGATAGCAGGTGGGTTAGCCGAGCTAACTTCCATTCCCAACATACCCGCCGTCGCAAACTCCACAATTTCGTCGAGTTCGATGTCGATATAGTTATGCATACGTGATTGAGGAACAAGCTCATCCATGCGGTTAGTATCCGAAAAAGAGTAGAGATATGCCCCAATGATGAATGACATACGCTTCATCACGACAATTTCGTCCAACTCAGGCTGGGCTTGCCGAAACGCCCTGGCATAAGCGCGAGTCGATTCATCATACACCTTACGGCGCAGTTCAAATGACAGCGCTTCTGGTTCCATATGTAAACGTGAATGTAGCCGCAAGAATGCCCGCCCTTGCTTGGTATGACGAAGCTGAATTGAGGGAGCCAAAAAGGCTCTCACCAACTCATCTACGCTTGCCTGCCTGCCTGATGCTATCAAGGAGTTAAGTGCTTCCATACGTGCTTTGGCAACTTCGCAGCCTTTGCGCATAAATACTTCACAGAAAAGATTTTCTTTTGAATTAAAATAGTAAGTAATCAATGCTGTTGTTGCATCGACAGCCTGTGCAACATTGCGCAGAGAAGCCCCGGCATAACCTTGCTCGGCAAACAACACCTCAGCGGCATCAAGAATGCGCTCACGAACATCACTCTGCCCCACAGGCCTGCCAGGACGCTTTCTTTTACTAGTCACTTGATTAGCCATAATATGACCCAAAAAATTTAATTATTCAGTTCAATAATTATATGTTATTTAAGCCACTTCTAGCTAAGAAAACACTGAAAAGGGCACTTTTATCACCGATGATACAGCTATCGCCTACTGCATAGGATCTAGTACTGCCATGAATCAAATCTATCCTGTTCGAAGCCGAGTACTAAAACAAGAAGAGAGAAAACCGTGCGATCCCTTTCTGGAGCGAATGGAAAAGCTGATTCCCTGGTCAAGGATGGCGAAGAAGGTAGCCCCCTCTGTCTACGATGCTTAGCGTCCACTGACTACAACCTGAGCGACCCGACCAAGAAAGATGCTCTCTACGAGATCAAGTCCATGCACCACTTCGACGATTTGAAGCTGGATCGATTGCCGGACGAAACCATAACTCTCAAGCTTCGCCTTATTCTGGAACGCCACCGCCTTGGCAAGCTACTGTTCCAGAAAGTGAACAATCATCTAAAGGAAAATGGTCTGATTTTGCGTGAAGGAAGCATTGTCGATGCCACAATCATCACTGCGCCGAGTTCTACCCAAAACACAGAAGGCGAGCGCGATCCGTGTATGCACCAGACAAAAAAAGGGATGCTTGGCACTTTGGCATAAAAATGTACATAGGCGTGGACGATAAGCTTGGAATGATCCACAGCATCAAGACCACGGCTACCAATACCCATGACATTGGGCCTGCCGATCAGTTGCTTCACAGAAAAGAGCAACGCGTTTTCGGTGATGCCGGTTACCTAGTCATTAAAAAACGAACTGAGCACAAATATTGTAGCGACGTCTTGTGATATATAGCCCAAAGGCTTGGCACCAGTAAGAAGCTGGATACCAGGCGATAGAAAGTCGAAAAATCAAAGCCAGTATCCGTGCCAAAGTGGAGCACTCCTTTCGGTACATCAAACACGTTTTTGGTTATGGGAAGGTTCGTTATCGTGGGCTTGCTTGCTAAAAACACTTAGCGTCTGCACGTGCTGGCGACATACAGCAACCTGCTAATCAGTGAGAAATACCGGTAGGCACAAAGTTATTGCACTTGCTTCCCGACCAATGAGCGGGAAGCAGGCAAAAATTGCACAAAGCACTGAAGAAGAGTGTCTGGAT
>NZ_JBWDLI010000050.1:0-3317 GCF_056238625.1 Colwellia sp. F1 | reverse complement strand
GTTCCCCTCCCGCCGAGGCGCTTTTACTGGCAGATTGGAACGGCCATATTCTAGCGCTGACAAACCGCGACCAGACGCTTTCGATACTTCAACGAGCATCTCAAGACGTCTTTCTGAATCAATTGGCTCATATGCCTTTCAGCCTTGAATACATGGGCCGGTATTTTGAATTAAGTGCCGTGTACATGGAGGAAGACGCCGACTGGCGCAGCACTGGGTACTTCCTACTTATTTCAGATATCACTTCTCAGATCGTCGCTATTCGTACAGCAACGAAAACACTACTTGTGGTGGGCTTGGTCGGCTGGTTAGCTGCCGAACTATTACTGTTGATTATCCTCTTGGGTCCCATGGCTCGGCTAAGGCGAGTCGCTGGTCTATTGCCCGCACTGGCAAACGGTGAATTTCGTCGTGTAAGGGATAAACTCCCATTACCAAGGCGGCATTTTTCTAATGAAATTGATAGGTTGGAAGATTCAACCCGGGAGCTTTCCCACCAGTTAGAAGCACTGGAACAGAGTGTCCAAGAGCATAGCGGACAGCTAGCCGAACGCGTAGATGAGCTAGCTAAAGAACGTGATTTTGTAAATAGTCTGCTCAATACCGCACAAGTCTTTATTGTTGTTCAAAATAGTGCTGGGCGTATTCAACTGATTAATGGCTACACGCTAGAAAGGTTAGGGCTAAAAGACGCAGATATTATTGGGCGCCACTTCTCTGACATCTTTGATCACAATGCGCACTTGGCATCGCCCAGCAACACTGCGGATGAAGCCAACAGTAACAGTAATGCTAATGACAGTACCGTGAATCGCCTCAGTACTTCCAGCCAGGAAGAAAAGACATTTCAAACTCAGGATAAACGCTCTTTTACCGTCGTTTGGTATCACGCTTTCTTGACGAACAGTAACAACCACAATGCTTCGAAGATATCCGTTGGGCTAGACATCACCGAGCGTAAGGCTGCTGAGGCGCGCTTAACGTGGCTTGCGGAACACGACCCATTAACGGAACTCTATAATCGCCGCTATTTCCAAGATGCTTTGAAGCGCACTATCGCTAATCAAGCCAAAGGCGCTGTATTACTACTAGACCTAAACCAGTTTAAAGAGATCAATGAACTGAGTGGCCACCATGTCGGCGACCGCCTATTACGAGAAGTTGCTGATACGCTGTTTTTAAATCTCAGTCAGCGAAGCATTATTGCCCGCCTCGGTGGTGATGAGTTTGCCCTACTGCTAGAAGATATTAGCAGCGAACAAGCAATTAATGTGGCTGAATACATTGCTCAATTACTGGACGGCCTTAGCTTCTCAGCCGCAGGAAGAAAGCACCATGTTTCTGCCAGCATTGGTATCGCGCTGTTCCCTGTTAATGGGCAGACACCTGCTGACCTGTTAGCTAGCGCCGATATGGCCATGTACAAAGCAAAAGAGAGTGGCAATCAGCATTGGTACCTTCTCAAGCAGGCGGAAAATGCTAAAGATGAGCTTCAAGAACGCGTCTATTGGGTAGAGCGGCTGCACAAAGCACTAGAAAACGACGAATTTGAACTGTGGGCGCAGCCCATTGTGCGGCTGAAAGACCGCGATATTAAGCATTACGAAGTATTGCTTCGTATGCGCAATGACGATGGTAGCTTAGTCTCTCCGGCACAATTTATACCTGTTGCAGAGCAAAGCGGTTTAATTATTCAAGTTGACCGTTGGGTACTGCGCCATAGCCTAGCTGCACTGGCGACGCTACAAAAAGAGGGCTTATCGTTGGCCGTCAATTTATCGGGCCAGTCTTTACATGATCTAGGTTTAAAACAGTTTCTGGCAGATCAATTAAAAACCTGTGGTGCTGACCCCCATCATCTCATTTTAGAAGTAACAGAGACGGCAGCTATTACAGATTTCTCAACAGCGCGCAACGTGCTGCAAGCCGTCAGGGATTTGGGTTGCCGAACAGCACTCGATGACTTCGGGATTGGATTTAGCAGCTTTCACTATCTTAGCCAGCTCCCGGTGGACTATATTAAAATTGATGGCTCTTTTATTCGCAGCCTACTTATCGATACGGATAGCCACACGCTTGTCAAAGCGATTGCCGATATATCAAGAGGCTTCGGTAAGCAGACTATTGCGGAATTTGTAGACCAAGAAGCACTGGTACCTGTTCTGCTTTCTTATGGCATTCAGTATGGACAGGGCTATCATCTAGGGAAGCCTGAAAAAATTCGACTTCGGTAAGCAGCCGCACTCAGAAGGAAGCAACAGATGCTAGCAGGGAAAACCACCCAAGGAAGTGAGTTTGACGATAAAAGTAATCATAAGGGGATGATTGACAAATTTATCGACGAGTATCATTTTTTTATTGCTAACACCGACGACCAAAAACGGCGCGCCTTCCGGCTACGGCACGATGTATTTTTAAAAGAATTCAACTACGAAATGCATGAAGATGAGGCGCATCTGTATGAGTCCGATGAGTACGATAATTACTCGGTTCATTGCCTTATAGAACATAAACGGAGTGGCATTCTTGCAGGATGCGGACGGTTAGTCATGCCCTTTTCCGGTAACACACACCCTGCTGATCAGTTGCCTGTTCAAAACCAAGGGGAGCAGTTACTAAACCATGCGACATTAACGCCATTTAAGCTACCGCCTCTTGAAACGTGTGAAGTATCACGGTTAGCTATTTCTAAAAATTTCAGAACACGAAAATCTACCACTCCAGAAGAAGCCGCAGATAAAGAAGTTGTCTTATTTTCACAAGATGAGGCAAAGACGTTCTCACTTGTCGCCCTGGGTCTTTTTTTATGTACTTACTCTATCGTTGGTTTAACTAATCGCAGGCATGTTTTTGCAATGATGGAGCCTCGCCTTCCCCGTTTATTGGCGATATCAGGCTTTAAGTTTACCAAAGTAAGTGAGCCGATTGTGTATCACGGTACTCGCCATGCTTACTACATTGACTATCATGTGGCGAAAAAAGAGATGAGTGAGCGTCTGATTCCGTTATACGAACATATCGCAGAAACATTAAAGCCTCAGATCGCTCACACATTTATTTCTTAACGCATTTTTTAAATCTAGCTCGTTAAACGACTTAAGAAAGCGCCGTTTGCCGAAAATCCTGAACTGAAATGCTGGCGAATTTTTCCAAAAAAAACACCAGTGTTTCAGGGTACTGAAAGTAGCGCTCAAATGTCTCTTGCCCATTTTTGCCACGCCGCGTCACTTTGGCATGGTATTGGCTGCCTATTTTAGTAACGTTAACGCTATTTTCTTGTTCACCTTCGTAGTGAACAGCAGATAAAGGCGAAGCAC
>NZ_JBWDLI010000049.1:0-3423 GCF_056238625.1 Colwellia sp. F1 | reverse complement strand
ATTAATAATGTTGGTATTGAGTCCATCGATCACACTTTCGAAGCGATTTTGTACCGCGCCTAAATAACTCCGCTGGCGATCCACCTGTTTAATGGCGCCATCTAGCGCCTTAAGCGGGTTATCCGTTGCGTTGCCATCATCTAAAACACTAAAGCTGTCCAGCCCCAATGCCTGCCTATTCATGGCTGCTAAGCGCACCGCAATGCTATTGCCATCGTTAGCACCCACCTGAATATTTACCTCTTTGCTACTATCAAACAAGCCAATGCCGTTGAAGTTACTCTGTTCGGCAAGACGATCAATCTCATCTAGGCGCTGATTGATCTCATTTTGAATTGAGTCAAGATCATCGGGAGCATTAGTACCGTTAGCCGCTTGAACACTCAATTCACGAATACGCTGCAAGTTATCGTTAATTTGATTGAGCGAACCCTCTGCTGTTTGCACCATGGAAATGCCGTCATTGGTATTGCGAATGGCTTGCTCCATACCACGCAGCTGAGCCCCCATGCGATTGGCAATCGCCTGACCTGCCGGGTCATCCTTGGCACTATTGATACGTAGCCCAGAAGAAAGACGCTCCATAGCGGTCTGCATCGATTGCTGACTGCTACGCAGATTATTCTGCACGATAAGAGACATCAGATTGGTGTTTAGGCTTAGCAACGCTCGTCCCCGAGGCAGGTCAGCCTGCCCAACAGTAGGAGGCTACACTGCTATTATCGGCCGCAACGCAAAAATCATGAGCATGCTCGTTGTTTAAGTGTCCGGCGGCTGGCAGCCAGCACTTCATCTACCGGGCGACGCACGTAGCTATGCTGGTAGTACCCCTCATCGATGACTTCGCCATCCCACGCCACAATATCCAAGTCCATGGTTCTCGGCCCTGATTTAATCGGGCCTCGCACACGTCCGAGACGATTTTCCACCTCTTTTAAGTAAGCGCGAAAAGCGTCGTGATCAAGAGATGTACGCACAAGTAAGGCTGCATTCAGGAAGTCCGGCTGGTGTTGGTAGCCAACCGGCGTTGTGCGAATCGCTTCTGAGCTGGCAATCAATTCACACTCGCTGCGTAAAATAGTCAGTGCTTCGTGAAAGTGGTGTTCCGGCTCAATGTTGGTACCGAGAGAGATTAAGCATTCATGGAGGGCCGTATCTGGCGTAGTGTTTAACGATGAGAGTGGCATAGCTGCATCCTAATCCTGTAGACCCTGCTCTAGAAACTCTGCGCTTAGCGTCAAAGCGCGAAGGTGGTAGTCAGGTCATATCGATGATACGTAAGACTAGCTTGCCTGTTATTTTGTTCAAGCTATGTACAAGATATTGACAAACGCTACGCTCACGCAGAAAGTCATGCTCAACGCTAACGTTAATCCACTGTGGGAGAGCTTTGCATGAGTTCATCAGCTGCACTGATCACTGGCGGCGCAACACGTTTGGGACGCTATTTTGCCGAAGCTCTAGCGGCTAAGGGCTATGATATTGCCTTACATGTGAATAGCTCACGGGGTGAAGCCGAGGACGTTGCCAAGACGATTCGCGCCAAAGGCCAGCGCTGCGAAATACTGCCATGCAATTTCCTGAGCGACTCTCTTGAAGAACTTGTGACAGCCGCCAAGCAGCACTTCCCAAACTTAAATGTGCTTCTTAACAGTGCCTCTGCATACGAACCTGCTCCCATTTCAGGCACCGACATGGCCATGCTGGAAGCGCAATTCAGGGTCAATATGTTTACACCGTTGCTGCTCACTCGTTACTTTGCGGACGCCGTTGATAAAGGACAGGTCATTAATATTATTGATAATAAAGTGGCTTATCATCAGTACCCGTATGCTGCGTATCTACTATCGAAAAAGAGCCTTGCTGATATGACGCGTATGGCAGCCCTAGAGTTTGCACCACGCCTGCGTATTAATGGGATTGCTCCCGGCGTAGTACTGCCCGCTTCTCAACGTACCAGCGACTATATTCAATGGCGAATCGAAGGTATACCCGTTAAACACCAGGGAGATCCCAGCCATCTTGTACAAGCGTTGCACTATTTATTAGACAATGAGTTTGTTGCTGGGCAAATTCTCTTTGTTGACGGGGGTGAGTCGATCAATCTTGAAGGGCAACACTCCGAAAACTATCCAGGCTGAAAGTATTCCAAACTAGCTTTAAGCCTATCATTAAAACCTGGCTTTCAAACCTAGCTTTCAAACTTGGCTTGCAAACCTAGCTTCCAAATCTGTCTTCAACGTCCTTTTATGCCATACGCTGCCGATGCTAATTAAGTGCATTCGGCAGTTTTTCGTTGATGCTACGTTAAGCCCTTGACGATTTAATTAAAGGTCACATTTCCCACCTTCCATGGACAGAATAGTTGTCTGTAGACTCGTGAAAGTCGCCTTATTTCAGCTGGCATGCAACCCATCTAGGCGACTATTCCAACAATAAAAAGGAAATTCTCATGGAAAAACTCGCGCAACGACTGGGGCTGCGCACGGACCCAACTATTTTCTTTGTCTCTGCAGGATTGATGTTGCTGTTCCTAGTGGCATTAATCATTGCCCCTGAAACGATAGGAAGCATTTTCGCCACCGGCCGCAGCTGGGTGGTTACCAATCTTGGCTGGTTCTTTATCTTTGGGGTTAGTTTCTGGCTGGTTTTCCTACTGTGGATAGCACTCAGCCGCTACGGCAATATTCGCTTGGGCAGCGAAGACGATCGCCCGGAGTACGGCAATATTTCCTGGTTCACGATGCTATTTGCTGGCGGTATCGGCACGGTATTAATGTTCTGGGGAGTCGCCGAGCCTATTTTCCACTTTTCCAACCCTCCCCACGGCGATATTGAGCCACATACAGTAGAAGCTGCCCGTGAAGCGATGGGCTTTTCGCTTTACCACTTGGGCTTGCATACCTGGACTATTTTCACTCTGCCAGGACTAGCCTTTGCCTACTTTATTTACCGCTACGACCTCCCTGTACGCGTCAGCTCAGTGTTCTATCCGCTGCTCAAGGAGCGTATCTACGGCCCAATTGGTAAAACAATCGATATTTTTGCGGTACTCGGAACGCTATTTGGGGTGGCCGTCTCTATCGGGCTAGGCACCTCGCAAATTAATGCAGGGCTAAGCGAACTTTTTGGCATTGCTGATAGCGTGACCACTAAAGTCATTATCATCATTATGTTAACGGCAGTCGCCGTAGCCTCCATTGCAGGTGGGCTAGATAAAGGCGTGAAGCTGCTTTCCAACGTCAACATCGGCATGGCCGTAGGGTTAATGCTGTTTGTCTTGTTTACCGGTTCAACCGTCTTTCTGCTACGCGGCATTATCGAAACCCTCGGCATTTATATTTCCAATATCGTGCCTTTGTCGTTCTGGAACGACACGCTAGCGCAGTACACTCGTGAAGAAGGCAGTTGAGGCTGGCAGGG
>NZ_JBWDLI010000048.1:0-3462 GCF_056238625.1 Colwellia sp. F1 | reverse complement strand
AACCAGCGTAAGAGGGCCTCAACACCGATATCCTGTCCATGTTGGTCAATCTGCTTTTGATAGAAAAGAGTAAATTGTCTTTGCTGTATTGCGTTATATAAGTCGTGGATCAAGGTCGCTCTTGAGCTAACTGCAACCTGCATCTTGGGATCAAAAAACTGCACGCCATTGCGACCAGCCTCTTTAGCCTTATACATTGCCATGTCGGCTTGTTTTAATAAGTCCTCTTTTGAGACGCTTGTGCTATTAAACATTGTTACCCCGATGCTTGCGGAGCTATTGTACGTTAAACCCTCCAAGTCATATTCTTGCGTTAAGTGAGCCATGATTTTTTGCGCAAGTGATTCAGCCTGATTAGCAGCCGTTTCTTTATCATCACTTAAGTCTGATACTACGACAACAAACTCATCCCCCCCTAACCGTGACACCGTATCACCCTGCCTAACCGATTGAACCAAACGTGCGGCGACCTGGCATAACAATAAATCGCCTTTATTGTGACCAGCACTGTCGTTAAGATTTTTAAAATTATCTAAATCAAGAAACATTAAAGCCGCAAAATTGTTGGCGCGTGAGCAATGTGTTATGGCGCCTTGTAATCTATCCAATAACAACCGACGATTTGGTAGTAATGTGAGTGAGTCATAAAATGCTAACTGATGTATTTCTTGCTCACGACTTTTGCGCTGAGTGATGTCCCGCACGATTCCAATGAAATTAGTTTCACCAGCCATTTTTACTTCAACAACACCCAGCTCAATAGGAAATGTTGTACCATTTTTGTGCAATGCATCAAGTTCACGAATACGACCGGTAATGTCACTGATACCCCGGTTAATATAATTTGATAAGTAACTATCGTGATGTTCACGATGCGGTGAGCCCATAAGCATACTGATATTTCTGCCTATAATTTCTTCATCAGAATAACCAAAAATTTCATTTGCAGCCTGATTAAATGTAAGTACCTTACCCTTGCTATCAATGGTAATAATGCCATCAAGTAAGCTCTCGACAACAGCTTCCATCTGCTTTGATTTTTCGTTGAGTGAGCTTTCGGCCTGTATCTGGTCATTAATATCAAAGTGCGTACCCAGTAACCACTCAGCATTACCATCATTTGTTCTTGTGGACACTCGCCCCCTGGTATTAATCCAAATCCATTCGCCGTTTTTATGTTTCATTCGAATATTGGCTTCGTATATGGGAATAAGACCGGCTGCGTGTTTTTCGATTTGTACAGCACTATAGGCTAAATCATCGGGATGGGTCAGTCGCTCCCAGGTGTTTCTGCAAGTTGGCAGCAGTTCGGAAAGTTCGTAGCCCAACAATGATGCCCATTTATCATTAATTACTAACTCGCCATTTTGTAAATTAAGACGCCATGTGCCAATAGTATTGGCATCAATCACCGCTTTGAGTAAATTCTCACTATTGTGAATGAGCTCTTCATACCGCTTCTCTTTCGTGATATCGGTCTGGATTGCAATATAGCCACTAAGCTCGCCTTCTTCGTTTAGCAATGGATTACAGGCTATTCTCACCCAATATGATTGCTGCTCTTTTGAGTAATTGAGTACGTCAACATTGAAACTCTGCTGTAAAGCCAGGGCCGCTCTCATCCTAACAATAGTTGCAGGATCAGTGTCGGCTCCCTGCAATAGTTCGCCTGGCTTTTTACCCAGCATATCTTCGATGCTATAACCAGTGATGCTAGTAAACGCCTCATTTATCCAGACAACAAAACCACGTATATCGGTTATCACTACGCCATTCGTTGTTTGCCTGGCAACTTCCGAAAGACGCCTGATGGCAGAGTGTGCAGCGGTTTGCTCAGTAGTATTGCGAATAATAATCAGAACTTCATTTTCATCAATTTTCTTGTATCGCGCCTCAAAGGATTTATTCAATTTTGCAAAGGTGTAGTTGTGGTGAATGACATTGCCGTTCTCAAAAGCCTGTTTAACATTATCCATCAGTTGATGACCTAATTCATTAGGCAATACATCAAGGATTTTCTGCCCTAAAATTTCATGTTGAGGCTTAAGCAAATCAGGATGGTCGTTACACACTGAAAAACGAAAGTTTCGGTCAATGACAAAAACCATATCTGGCAATGTTGCCATTATTGTTGCCGTTCTTGTCATGCCAGCTGACAGTTTTTGTTGGAGCGTTTCCTGATCTAGTCTGGCAATCTCATGCTCAACCATGCCAGCTAACTCACGTAATACTCGTTTTTCGCTTATCGTCAAGTCACGAGGCTGTGGATCTATAAGGCATAATGTGCCAATAGGTTGCCCACCTGGCTCGCAAACCGGCGCTCCTGCATAAAAACGTATACGCGGCTCCTCGGTCACAAGCGGGTTAGCAGAGAAGCGGTCATCCTTTGTTGCGTCGGAAACGATAAAAATATCCGGGTGCAATATTGCATGCCCGCAAAAAGAGATATCACGCTCAGTCTGACAAGCATCAAGCCCTACCTTAGATTTAAACCACTGCCTGTCAGCATCGACTAGCGAAATTAAGCACGTTTGGACATTAAAAATGAAAGCCGCAAGTCGGGTGATACGATCAAAGCGCTCTTCAGCAGGCGAGTCCAGTAACGCTGTGCGTTTTAATGCGAGTAAACGAACGGCTTCATCAGCAGGATAATCAGGTGCACTCAAAAGCCTCTCCAGTAGTGTTTTACTCAGTCGTAAATTACCAATAGTACTTTAGAAAGGGAAGGTCTGAATAACTGCCGATATTCATCAACGCTCACATGAGCCGACAAAAAATCGAAAATTCAGACACTCTTCTCCTGTTCTTTGTGTATTTTTGCCCCTTTCCCACTCATTGAGCGGAAAACGGGCGCAATCGCCCTATTCCCATAGGTATTTCTCACTGATCAGCAGGTTGCTGAACGCCGCCAGTAAGTGCAGGCGCTGAGTGTTTTTGGCCAGTCCACGATAGCGAGCCTTGCCATAACCAAAAACGTGTTTGATGTACCGAAAGGGGTGCTCCACCTTGGCACGGATACTGGCTTTGATTTTTTCGACTTTCTGTCGCCTGGCATCTAGCTTCTGGCGGGTGCCAGGCCGTTTGGCAATATACCAAGAGACATCGTTGCGGTGCTTGTGCTCGTCGCGTTTTTGAATACCCAGGTAACCGGCATCACCGAAGACACGTTGCTCTTCACCGTGAAGGAGCTTATCGGCAAGCACAATGTCATGGACATTGGCAGCCGTGGTCTCGATGCTGTGTGATCTTGCCCAGTAACGATGGACACCTCAAGAATGTAATACACTGCAACGAGGTGAACCATGGCAAGATCGACGACATCAATGAAGAAAAAATCCTATACCCGTTACTCAGATACCTATCGGCAAGAAGCGTTAGCGCTTGCTGATCGCATAGGCGTTGCCGCAGCGGCTCGTGAACTGGGCATACACTCGAGTCAGCTTTATCAGTGGCGTTCTAAGG
>NZ_JBWDLI010000047.1:0-3486 GCF_056238625.1 Colwellia sp. F1 | reverse complement strand
GTCTTTGACAGGATACCTACACCCAATGGCAGGGCGGCTAGGCCCATTACGCTATTACGCATGAACTTACGACGGCTCTGATTAGCCATGGTGTCTCCTTAGCGTCACGGTTTGACGTTTTTTTGCTTATGTTGTTGGGTGGTGATCCACCTCTAATACTCCGACAAAACTAAGAAACCGGAGTTCTCTAAGCCATGCTAGCGCATGCTCAAAATTAGTGCGAATAACCTTATGAAAAGCGCGACAATTAACCACGTCACTAAGCGGTGCTTGGTCTTGGCAAGCAGCCTGTTATACTCGCCTCTGGTTGCTGATTAGATTGTTAACGCTACTTTGGGGGTGTCATGCAAAACGCTGTGATTTTAATCAATACTGAGAAAGGCCAGGTAAAAGCAGTCGCTGAGCGCCTTGCTGATGTAGACGGTATTAGCGAAGTCTATTCGACGTGTGGTCGCTATGATTTGGTCGCGATAGCCCGTACCCCTGATTTTGAAAGCCTTGCTGAACTGGTCACAGAACGACTAAATGCTGTCGAGGGTATTAGCGATACCGAAACACTCAATGCGATGCAGGTACACTCCCGTCACGACCTAGAAACGATGTTTTCCCTGGGCTGGTAACCGGCAAATTAGCTGATATAAAAAAGCAGGATGCAGAATCATTATTGTAGGGAGTAAGGCTGTTGGGAAAATCGCTTTCGCGCTGGCGTCGTCGGGGAAAACGCCTGGGTATCGCTGTGCTTTTTGTCGTAGTAGGAACGGGGCTTTGGGAATTTCAGGAGCGTCAGCATCAGGATGATTATACCTGGATGGGCGTGCCTACCTGGGATGGGTTTCAGCTAACAACATTTCACCGTGTGCTGAGAAACGATGGCTTTTTAGCGGGATGGTCTGATGTGCGGGTAAACCCACTTTGGGTCAGCTATCAAGTCGAAGCGGTGCCCGATGATACTCGTATTGGCCCGCGGCCTAATTTTAAAGCTGACTGGCGCACGTTATGGCCAATAGGTACTGATAGCTATTCCGGCAGTGGTTATGATCGCGGACACTTAGCACCTAACTATGCCATTGCAGCGGTGCATGGTCGTAACGCTCAGGTCGATACCTTCTTGATGAGTAATATGACGCCGCAGCGGCCTAACTTGAATCGCCAGCTTTGGCAGCGCCTTGAAGAGTCGGTGATGGACCATTTTGCGCCGCGCTTTGATCGCTTGCAGGTGATTACTGGGCCTATTTTTCCTGAGCACTTCATGGACAATGCGTTTAATCGCGTTGGTTTTGTGGAAGTGCCAGAAGCGTTTTATAAGATTATCGTTGTGCCGAATGAAGAGGCGCCGTTGGCGCTTGCCTTTATTATGCCGCAGGACGTTCGTGGTAATGAGTCGTTAGCCGATTATCTGGTGACTATCGATGAAATAGAGTCGCGCACAGGGCTGAATTTCTTCCCTGATTTAGCGGCAGAGCGTGAAGCTGTTCTGGAAGGGCAATTGCGTACTCAAGGCTGGGCGCTAGAAGAAGTAGCGCGACGTCCTGGGCGTTTCCAGTAATTTGTCTAATTGAAGCATTTAAAGTCAAGGCATTTAAAGTCAAAGTGCTTTCGAGGACATAGGCTTAACGCGACGGCAATCTCGTTTAGTTCTTTCGTCTAGCTGTCTCGTCTATCTGTCTCGCCTAGCTCTTCCTGGCTAGGGGTGTTTGACAGCGAGATGGATGCTGATGGGCTGACAGAAAGTTTTATCTTTGCCTGATAGTGCAACTTGGACAGTAATTTAAACGGCTACTCTTCTTCTTGACTCGTGTTGAGATAGAGTAGCCGTTTTTATTGCATGGAGGCCCCAGAACTTATTTGAACACTTGTCTTAAAATAAACAACGATCATAAAAAAAGATAGCTACTTACCCAGCACTTCTTTCTAGGCATTATCAACCATTCCCCCTCGTGACTACGACAAGCGTTTTTACGTGACGTGGATAGCTACATCATAGCTACATTGGCATAACACAAGCGCTCGCTGGCAAGCCATATTCAATCTGAACTTCTTGGTGGGCTGAATTTTATGTATTTTGTCTAAGTTAGACTAATTATTCTTACAGGTTGATATGGCGGTAGTGGCATGGTTGTTGCTAATATTTGAATGCCCATTTGGGCTATACATCTTCACTCTTGATTAAGCATATATTTATGCGGTGTGTTCTGAGCAATCATGCTAATGGATCAGTACTGGAGGGGATAGGTAAGTGACTGTAAAAAAAGAAGAGTATGAATTTTCCGCGCTGGATGATGAACTGTTGGCGAGTTATTATCTAAGTTTCCACGATCTAATGACTCAGGCGGAAGAGGCTACAGCTTCAGATATTGCAGCTGATGCAGTTAACAAAGTTCTGGGAGGGGGGCTAGCAACTAACGTTACCTATACCGGCTCAAGTAATGCTGCGTTTTGGGTTGATAACTTTGAAATTCTGCCAGAAGAAGGTTTTGAGTTGCCAGCCTACCAATATGGTCAGGGTATTATGTTGTCGACAGGTGGGTTCCCAGGCTCAGAGAATACCACGACTGGGGATAGTGTAAATCACGGAGAGCCAGGAGACTCAGATCTAACCGAAACGGCACTTGAAGCATTCCCAGGAGCGGGTAGCACAAACGATGCGTCAGTGATTGAGTTTACGGTAAATGTTAATGACCCGGATGTGGATACACTTCGTGCAAGCCTTGTATTTGGCTCAGAAGAGTTCCCAGAATTTGTTGACAGTGACTATGTAGATATTGCTGCTTTATATGTCAACGGCGTTAACTACGCTGAGTTTGCTGCGACGGATAAACCGCTAAGTGTTATTTCAGATAACCTTGAGTCAGGTGTATTTGTTGATAATAGCAACCAACTTAGTTCTCCTTATGCAATTGAGTGGGACGGCTTCAGCAGAGAGATTGTCGTTCGTGCTCCCCTGCAGCAAGGCGAAAATACCATCAAGATTGGCATCGCTGATACTGGTGATCTCATTCTGGATTCAGGGCTTTTTGTATCTGATCTCTCTCTGATTAGCGGGGGAGGCTCGGGCGGTGGTGTGCTAAGTGCATTGGTTCCGGATACTGAAGGTAACGTCACTACAACCGTGGCTGCAGAAGAAGTCACGTTGAATGAGCAGGCAAACATCGTCACAGGCAGTACTGCTGAGTTGAATGGTGATGTCATTGTTGGCTTTGAGACGAATGACAAAGTAGTTGTTAAAGATAGCTTTTTTGATGTGTCGGATGTGACATTTAGCCTTGGGTCAGTGATTTTAGATATTGATTCTAATCAGGACGGGGAGAATGATACGACGCTGACGTTTGCTGACTTGGATGATCCAGATAGCTTTGTGTTTACACAAGCTGAAGATGGCACCACGATCACCCTTGATGAGACTTCTCCGGAGCCAGAACCAGAGCCAGAACCAGAACCAGAGCCAGAACCAGAGCCAGAGCCAGAGCCAGAACCAGAGCCAGAACC
>NZ_JBWDLI010000046.1:0-3489 GCF_056238625.1 Colwellia sp. F1 | reverse complement strand
GTTAACAACGCAAAGTGATCCGATATTTTTTGCATGGTTGACTAAATCGGCAGAGTACTCGCGCGCCTGCACCATCTCAGCGACTGAGTCCTGGCACTCCGTTATAATGTCGTGAAGTTGCTCTAAGCCGACTGTCGCGATCTGCGTTGTCTGAACTGCGGTTGCTTGGGCTGACACTACCGCTTGGTGGGTAGCCTTCGCAATTTCCTCATCGCGGGTCACGTCTGTAGCGAACTTAACCACACGGATAACGTGCCCTTCGGGGCCGAGAACGGGGTTGTATGTGGCTTCAAGCCACAAGGTATTCCTGTAGGCGTCGATCCTCTCATACTTTCCTTGCTGGTATTCTCCAGCGGAGAGGCTGTTCCAGAAGTCATGATATTCGGTGCTGCTGGCGTAATCAGCGTGACAGAAGATTCGGTGGTGCTGCCCCTTTATCTGGTCGTGATCATATCCAGTAGCGGCCAGAAAGTTACTGTTGGCTTGGATGATAGTTCCATCTGGTTTGAATTCAATGGTCGCCATCGACCTGCCCAGAGCATTGACGGTGGCCTGCGCCGCCAGATGAGCTGTCTGTTTCTTTGTCACATCACTGGCGATTTTAACTATTTTAGTCACCCGCCCATCGCGAGGATGAATGACTGGCATGTAGGTAGCTTCAATCCACACATCTTCACCATAACGATTGATGCGGCGAAAGGTGCCTGACTGATGCTCCCCCCGTATTAGCGCATCCCAGAAATATCGGTATTG
Source organism: Colwellia sp. F1 (assembly GCF_056238625.1). Classification (NCBI taxonomy): domain Bacteria; kingdom Pseudomonadati; phylum Pseudomonadota; class Gammaproteobacteria; order Alteromonadales; family Colwelliaceae; genus Colwellia; species Colwellia sp. F1. Next base: position 2,736 of record NZ_JBWDLI010000046.1, on the reverse strand, counting down.
TTTGGTCTCAGAGACACCAGGTGGACAGAAAATCTGATGATGACTGCCAACCACATCGAACAGACTTTATCCCATAATATCTAGACAAATAGGACTTGCATCGATGACAGTGCCATTGGGATTGAATGAGATGCAGGCCATATTCTGAGAAAGTGCTTGTTCCAAAGGAGTCCTTGCGACCGTTGATGCGCTCGTTAGTAACAACGTCAGGAGGTTTTTCATAGGAATTCCATATTGTTATCAGTGGAGTGTGGTTGCGCAGTTTATAATATTACTGCTGAACATTATTCTAAAAGCCCACTATCGAGGGGCCTTGAGCTGGGTGCCCGCCAGTTTCAGTGAGCAAACGGAAAGTACGTGTGATTACTCGATACGAACAGGTTATAGTTGAAAGCCTCAGGCAATCAGGAAAAAGCTGGTAAACGCAGAAAAATCAACAACATTACACTAGTATCTTAAAAATTAACGCCCACTTTATTCATGAATAAATAAACCAAATGTCGCTATCGCCACAAAATAAACGCTATATCTACTCGCGCTTCGGGAGTTTTTTAAAGAAGTTTGTAATGTTCACTTTTACTACTCTCCGGGGGCGCTTGCTGCTAGGAGCCGCTGCGTTATGGGGTTTATTGTGCGTAATACTGCTAACATCCGGTTGGCAAGCGGGACGGCTTCTAGTTAATGAGACTAATCACCAGCATCTGCGTTACGAAGCCGAACTCATTAGTAATACCATCACTTTACAAGTTAATGAGAGATTGACTGAGCTTGGCCGTTTAGCTCAGGGCATTTCTATGCCTATAGAGGGTGCCCTAAACGCGCAGCATGCACATATCTGGGGAAATCTTTTCGAAGCGTTGATTTTATTCGACCTTCAGAGCCAAATCGTTGATGAGTGGCCTGTCGATGGCGGACGCAAGGGAGCTGTTCTTGCCGACCGTGACTATGCGCGCTTTATGCAGGCTTTCAAGACGCCACATATTAGTGAACCCCTCATCGGCCGCATCACTGGATCCCCTCTGATTTTGATGTTAACTCCTTTATATGATGCAGAGGGCAGCTACACCGGATTTTTAGGTGGTTTGGTCAATATCAAGGAAAGTCGACTTTTTAAAAACTTCGATAGCCTGCGTCTAGGCGATGATGGTTATGTCACTATTACTGCTGCTTCCAGACAGCGGATTTATGCACCTCATCAACAGGAAGCCATTGTTACTCTTCCTAAAAATATTTCACCAATCCTTGAGCAGGCTCTCATTGGCTGGGAAGGAGAAAATGTCGAGAATTCGCTATCTGTAGAGCGTCAGGTAGTCGCATATCGCCAAGTCTGGCCAGCCAACTGGATCGTGGGTGTACACCTACCACAAGCCCAGGCTGAGGCTCCGCTTATTGCTGGGATGGAGAAAATTTCTTCCTATGCCTGGGGAGGGCTGATACTTATCTTTCCCCTAGTAGGAGGTGGAATTTGGCTTGCGCTACGCCCGCTGTCTCAACTCGCTAAACAGGTTCGTGAGCTTCAAGCCGAACGACGGTCGTTAGTGGATATCCCGACGCGTATGTCTGAGCTCCGTAGGGTAATCGATGTGATTAACGAGACGGAATCCGCTCGTCAAACTAACTTACGCAACTTGGCTGAACGAAAAGCAGAATTACGCGCAACGCTCGCTGTAACTCCTCAGGGAATGTTTATCACAGATAAGCAAGGAAAATTAACCTTTATTAATGATGCGCTATATCAACTTCTGGGTGCCGACGTACCTCACGACTTATTTGCATGGAGTGAGCGAATCCACACTGATGACGATCAACATGACATTCGGGATGCGTGGCTCCAAAGCCTGTCTAATCAAAGTAACTTTACACGGCAGTTTCGTTTTCAGCGGGCTAGTAAAGAGCTCTATTGGCTTGATGTCCATACAGCTGCAATCCATGTAGAAGGAGGATTTATCGGCATTGTTGGGACGGTACGTGATGTCACTCAACACCGCCAAGATTATGCCCAGAAACGCTGGGAAGCGGAACATGATCCATTAACCGGACTTCTTAATCGTCGGGGGTTGACACGACACTTGGAAGAGGCGCTATTTCAGTGGAAGACAATGGGCAAGCCTACTGCTGTTTTTCTTTTCGATCTCGACCACTTTAAACCTATCAATGATAATGGCGGTCACTCTTTAGGCGATCTTATGCTGCAACAGGTCGCAGAAACTATTCAGAGTGTGGTTCGCAGCAGTGATCATGCGGCACGGCAGGGGGGAGATGAGTTTGCTGTACTGTTAAATGGCTGCACCTTTGCTCGTGCAGTAACCATCGCTGAGACACTGCGGTCAAGAATTGCCTCTTGTACGGTAGAATTCGAAGATCAGCGTTGGTGCGTTACTGCTAGCATCGGAGTAAGCCACTTCCAAGCAAGTGATGAAACAATAGACGCTGTTCTTGATCGTGCTGATGCTGCTAGCTATCAAGCTAAACATGGGGGCCGCAATAAAGTAGTGAGTGACAGTATGTAGGTTTGAGAAACATTCTGATCTTCAAAAATGTGTGCTCACGATATAGGGGGCTATTGGCTCTTCTCAGCTATTAAAACACCTCACCACCTAATGGCAAGTAAGGAGTTTGTTAGAGTGCTGTATAGCATAACCGCGCGTTAGCGCCCACATGCTTTAAACAGCCCGAAAGGCGAAGCAGAGGGTGGGTGAGCTGTCTGTACCTTTTCCCTTTTTTGGATTACAGGAC
>NZ_JBWDLI010000045.1:0-3502 GCF_056238625.1 Colwellia sp. F1 | reverse complement strand
CCATGGAGCTTATGACATCTGATATGAAAGGCGACAATGTAACGGCGGTGCTTAAAGTAATAGCTATTCTTGAGGGTTTGGATGCCGTGGGAGAATCTAGCCTGGCGGACTTGTCACAACGTGCTGTAATGTCCAAAAGTACGGCCTATCGCTTTCTTCAGACCTTAAAAAACCTTGGCTACGTTACGCAAAATCCAGAGAGCGAAAAATACCGACTGACGATGAAGGTATTCGTACTGGGGAGCTCGGCATTAGGCAATGTAGATCTCATTAAAACGGCAGACCCTGCCATGGCCTCACTATCGAAACTGACACGAGAGGCTGTTCACCTAGGTACTTTAGACACCAGCACTGCCGAAGTCGTCTATGTCCACAAGTACAATTCGCATTTCAATTTATGCATGCATACGCGAATCGGTGACCGTAGCCCGGCCTACACTAATTCGATTGGGAAGGCACTACTCGCTCATTTGCCACAAAATCAGCTGGATACATTACTTCAAAATATAAAGCTCGAACCTCGCACAGAAAAAACAGTAACTTCCGAGCAAGTTTTAAAAAAAGAGCTTAGCTCTATAGCCAAAAGCGAGTTATCAGAAGATCTTGAGGAAATGGATGAAGGAGTCTGCTGTTTCGCCACGCCTATATTCGACCATAACGGTAAAGCCATTGCGGCCTTGAGTATGTCGATTCCCAGTATCCGTTACCATCAAGAAATAACAAATGAATACAAGAAAATACTTATTGAGGCAGGTCGTAATATCTCAGAGAATCTTGGATATGCAAAAAAGTGATAATTTACATGTCAACACCCATCGCTTACATTTTTTACTACTTTAACTAAGGCCAAAGCAACTGATTCGCAACACATAAGGATTTAGACTCAGTACGAAAACTGCATGCGCTAGGCCTACGTCTTTAAAATCAGATCGAGCGCAAGCCCGACCCGCTTTTCGCTTATTTACTGAATTCAACCAATTAATACAGCACCTGCGGTTTCAAGTGCTTCAGTGCATTCATCTAAGAAGACCTGGACTGGGGTTCGCCGGTATCCCAACCGCTTTCTTGGTCTATAGTTTAGCGTATTGATGAAACTTCAGACCTCGGCATTAGCCACTTTTCGGAAGCCAATACCTTTAGGAAAATACTGCCTAATCAAACTATTGTTGTTTTCATTGCTACCACGCTGAAATGAGCGGTACGGGTCGCCTTCCCAACGCCCAATATGGCGACGTTCTACCACCTCGGCAGGGCGCTGTTTAATTCCCGATGCGGGACCTTGCCCAACCCTACCCGTTTAGTTAACTGGCGCTGATAGCGCCGTTGGCGTGGCAGTCAGAGTCGTTTCCATAAGTCCCCGCCGTGCTTCTTGTCAACCCAGGTGAGCGCGTAGATCCGCTGATAGTTCACATAAACGCCGTTTGCATTGGCCATGAAGCCGCTGATTTTTTGAGGGCCCAATTTGTCCATTAATTGGCTAGCGACCCAACGAATCAGGCTTGATAGCCGCTTAGTCACTTTCCAAGCGCTACGTCAGCGTTGATCACTGGTCAACTGATCCTGTTCAGGCACATATCCACTGGTCAGATTTCAGATTGATATGCTTTATCTCGCAACTAACGGTGCTGCTGTGAAAGAAAAGAACCTTAGCTATCTGTCGCCGGCTGATGCCGATCTCAAAATAGGCGAAATTTTGGTATTGTTGGATCTGGGTCAGCTGTCGTTTGGAGTGCCCCAGGTTTCGTAGATACCTCCAGGCCTTATATCTTCTACTTGTAGAAATGTGTCCTGACTCAGAAGAAAACCAATTCTTATACCGACGAATTCAGAGAAGCGGCCATCAAACTGGCGATAGAATCAAATCAGCCTATCACCCAGTCCGCCTGATCACTGGGGATGAACTTCAACTACCCTGACACCGGGCCGGTTACTAGAATACGATTTAACATGTTAATTCCTTATTGCTTATGAAAAGCCACGTTTGTAAAAACACACGAAAAATTCAAAAATCTCGATCTTTATATAAAACAACGCTTTAAAAGCCGTATAGCGCTGCTGGGTTATCCACCAGAATTTTTTGACGCGTATCCACATCTGCCCAATGCAGCAGCACGTCAAGCTGTTCGGCATCATCCGGGTAGTGCTCGCGGGAGACGCCAACATGCGGCCAATTTGAGCCCCAGATTATTCGCTCAGGTGCGTGCTTGATTAACCGCTTTGCTATAAGTCCAACATCAGTATACTCAGGCCCGCCACTTAGACTGGCTTCATAACCAGCACAAATTTTCACCCAAGCATTGCCGCGATCCAGCAAGCGGAGAAGCTGCTCAACTCGGTGATCATCAGGAGCAACAGGTGGCATAAATTTGCCTATATGGTCGATGATGTAATCGGCTTTTACCGCGTTCAGTTTAGCCATATAGTCATCTATTTCGCGACCATTGAACTGCACCATCAAGTGCCAGCCAAACGCGCGCACTCGCTCTTCTAAGGTAGTTAAATCCTCAATTCCCACAGCCCCGCCAGGCAACTGCATAATCCTGGCACCCCGCGCCCCTTGTGCGTGTAGAGCCTCAATCTGTTGGTTGGAAGCATCCGGGGCAATGGCCACAATCGCACGTGCGCTATCCTGTCCAATTTCCTCCACTCCTTGCAAAGTAGCCCGATTATCCAACTGATAGGCATTAGGCTGTGTCACCACAACGCGCTCCAGCGAGAGCCGTTGCTGAACCTCTCGGTAATCGGCAACCGTTGCCAGCTCAGCTATTTTGGGGCCGCCTCGCTGCGCTTCAAAGCCGTCTAAAAATAGATGAATATGGCAGTCGGTTGCCCCTGCAAGTGCCTTATAAGCGGGCGGAACTCCTGTTAATTGACGAGTATTCGTAGGGATAGACAACGTTACTTCTCCCTGAATGAGTAAATGGATGGCGCTTCGAGGTTAATGTCAAAGGCCAGCGTTGGGCTGGCAATGGAAATCGGCTACTTGGCCGAACCGATGCGTTAATATTTAATTTGTTCGGGCAGAATAGGCTCATCAAATCATTCGATATCAAACGTCGTGGCGCGCTGACTTAGTTCAATCGTTTGCTGTGAAAACAGCAAGACAGTTGGGTCGAGACTGCCATTTCAAAGCGCTTAGCTCAATATTCATACACGCAGGGCACTGACATTTGCCTCTCTTTAAGAAGCTACAGTTAGCCCGTCCTTTCACCAGCCCAGCTCGGAGAAAAGGTTGGTAAGAAGCCTGATTGCGTGCTACCACAGGCGTTATATTGCCGTAGGAGCAAGCGTTACCCGTTGAGACAGAGAAAATTAACGGATGTCCTGAAACAGTCACATTCATAACTGGCCAATCATATTTATATGAAGTTGTTAGATATGCGGGGGCGCTGGCTGCGCAGATTAAACGCATGGCAATCTTTGCCAATCCACAGTATGTTTCAAAACACAGGCATCTCGTTTCTCAACGCATGGTATTCCTCGCTACATAACCTGTGCCTGA
>NZ_JBWDLI010000044.1:0-3516 GCF_056238625.1 Colwellia sp. F1 | reverse complement strand
GAAAGCATTTTTTATGTCGATTATTTCGGCAGGGTATTTGTCGTGCCAACATCAGCGGCTGAGGATGATCATGTCCACCAACTCTACAAGTGTTTTATGGTCGGGTAACGATTTTTTAAGAATTCGTTCTCACCTTAATACCCCTAGTTTACTTGGGTTAACGCTCAAGAATCTGCAAGCTAATATTGATGCTGCATTGCTAGTGGGTATTGTAATCCCGGGTCAAGGCGAGGCGGGAAGTTTTGAGCACAATACCCATAAAGATAATGCGAAATTAATTGAGTCTGCAGCTTTATTAGGGAAAGTAACTGATAATCAGGCCTACCTTGATTTGGCTCGAGACTTGTTGTTGGGCTATGCCTCTATCTATTCCGGTATGCCTTTTCAAGTGGCAAGGAATACAAATCCACCAGGCAAATTGTTTCACCAAATTCTTAATGAACATATTTGGTTACTCAGTGCTTCATTAGGGTATTCACTGCTTCAGGACTTTCTTTGCGAAGAAGACAAGAAAGCTATTGTTGATGGCCTGTTTGAGCCAATGCTTGAGATGTTCACTGTTACTTATGCTCATGATTTTGATCGAATTCATAACCATGGCTTATGGGCAGTGGCCGCAATAGGTATTTGCGGCATGGCCTTAGACCGTAAAGCTTATGTCGAAATGGCTGTTTACGGCCTCGAAGGTAGTGGGGAAGTCGGTGGTTTCCTAGCGCAGATTGAGCAGCTTTTTTCACCGGATGGTTACTATGTTGAGGGGCCTTACTATCATCGTTTTGCGATACACCCATTATGCCTATTTGCTGAGGCATTAGAACGCCATTATCCCAGCCTGGTTATTTTTGACAGATCGGAGAAAAAAATTGGACGTTCTATTAAAACTTTGCTGGCTACGGCATATCCCAATGGTGCTTTTCCTGCGCTCAATGATGCATCTAGAACAATGGGCATTGATGATGAAGGCGTTCGCTGTGCGATGGCTATTTATTTTGGCCGTTATGGGTACGATGAAGAACTCGCGGTGCTGGCGCAACAACAGAAAGGGGCCTGGGCACATGCCCATGGCGCAGAGCTCTCTGATGTAGTAGTGAAGGCGCCGGAGTCTTGCTGGGCTCCTAGTGTTTTATTGACCGATGGAGTCACGGGCCAGGGGGGAGGGCATGCTCATTTGAAACAGGGTGAGGGGGCAGGCCGCCAGCACTTAGTCGTTTCAGCAGGCCAGCATGGCATGGGACATGGGCATTTCGACCAGTTAGGCCTTAGTTATTTTAGTGGCGGTCGTGAGTTCTTACAGGAATATGGTTTTTGTCGGTGGATAAATGTTGAACCCAAATTTGGGGGGCGCTACCTACCGGAAAACGAAGGCTATGCCAAGCAGTCGGTTGCTCATAATCTTGTTGTAGTGGATTGTTTGAGTCAGCATCAAGGCGATCATGCTCTCGCCGACCGTTACACAGGTCGTATTGAACATTTCGTAGAGCGTTATGACGTTGATGGCGTGGATGCTGTTTGCTGTTCAACAGACAACGCGTACCCCGGTGTGCAGAAGCGTCGTCATAGTATTCTACTCAGTACTAAGCATTCATCGTTACCTGTCTTAATCGACTTGGTTGAAGTAGAGGCTAACGATACTCATACCTATGACTATGTCTTCAACTTCTCCGGACAAGTCATTAAATGGGATGGAGATTACACGCCGAGTGAAGAGCTTCACGCGCTTGGTAATGCTCATGGTTACCAGCACTTGTGGGTTGTCGGTAAACAGAGTGAGGCTCCCAATCATGCTATGACATGGTTGCATAACAGCCGTTTCGTGACTTGGCACCAAACTTCCCAGCAACATACTAGTGCATTTCAAATTCTCGTGGGTGCCAACGATCCTCAGCATAATCTTCGCCATGACAAAAAAGTCATTACTAGAACCTCGTCGACAGCCAATATTTTCATGAATGTTTTTGAAGAGCACGGTTATTTCGATGAGGCTAGCGAGACTTGCCTAGGTTCCACGCCAACGCTGAAGTCTATTAACTTAGAGTGTGCTTCTGACACTCACTACATTATTGATATGAACTTCGATAATGGTCTGGAGACTCTAGTGATTTGTATGACTGAAGACTGCTCTCCAACAAGTATTGAAGTACATGGGCGACGTATTACCACTGCTGGATATATAACAAGAGTTTCCTAGCTTTAGTAGTTTTGCGTTTTTTTATAAATACAACATTATTTTATACAAACGTTCTCGGCTAGAAGCGCTTGAAGCTTATTGTCTTTATGTAAGGTTCTTTGAGCACGTAGTTTTCTTCCGGGAACAATGATCGTTTCTCTCTTAGAGAAAATATAAAATCAATGAACTAACGAGTGCGCCATTATGAACTTAGATTTAGATACTACAATAATAGGAATCTATTTCCTTTTTCTTATAGCCATTGGTTGGCTATTCAGAACATTTACCTCGACGACCAGTGATTACTTCCGAGGTGGTGGTAACATGTTGTGGTGGATGGTCGGTGCAACATCCTTTATGACCCAGTTCAGTGCATGGACATTCACTGGTGCTGCGGGCAAGGCGTATGACGATGGTTTTGCTGTCGCCATCATTTTTATAGCCAATGCGTTTGGCTATCTAATGAATTACTTATATTTCGCACCACGCTTCAGGCAACTCCGGGTAATTACCGTTATCCAAGCCATGCGTCTTAGATTCGGGAAGGTCAATGAGCAGGTTTTCACTTGGTCAGGGATGCCAAACAGCATAATCGCGGCGGGCATTTGGCTGAATGGGCTAGCAATCGTTGCTTCTGGTGTCTTTGGCTACGATATGGAAACTACCATTATCATCACTGGTCTGGTTGTGCTTTTTATGTCGGTCACTGGTGGGTCTTGGGCAGTCATTGCTTCGGACTACATGCAGATGGTGATTATCATGGCAGTGACCATCACTTGCGCTATCGTAGCGGTGCATCATTCTGGGGGTGTCACGGAAATAGTAGACAACTTTCCGGTCGACTTCTTTGTTGGCGATAACATCAATTACCTTTCCATCTTTGCTTTGTGGGGCTTCTTTCTTTTCGTAAAGCAATTCAGCATTACCAATAATATGCTGAACTCCTATCGTTATCTAGCTGCCAAGGATTCTGCAAATGCCAGGAAAGCTGGTCTTCTAGCATGCGTACTGATGACTATTGGACCACTTATCTGGTTTATGCCGAGTTGGTTTATGGCAAGTGAAGGTGTTGATTTGGCTGCGCTCTACCCTGAGGCTGGCGCGAAATCGGGTGATTTTGCCTATATGAGCTTTGTAAGCTTATATATGCCGGCAGGTATGCTTGGATTGTTAATTGCCGCTATGTTTGCCGCCACGATGTCATCCATGGATTCGGGGCTGAACCGCAATGCAGGCATTTTCGTCAAGAATTTCTATGAAGTAGTGTTGCGTCCTAATGCCAGCGAGAAGGAGCTTGTACTGGCATCAAGGCTTTCTTCTACCGTATTTGGTTTGCCGATTATCGGGTT
>NZ_JBWDLI010000043.1:0-3518 GCF_056238625.1 Colwellia sp. F1 | reverse complement strand
ATTGTCGGTATCTTCAAAGACGATACCGCGCATCGCGCCAACACCGGTCATGGCTCCTAGCATGGGAAAACGCTCGCTTGCTTTCCAGCGCTGGTAAGCACTCACAATCGCTGCTTCTTGGGCATTACCCCATGCGCTTAGCGCCTCGTCTTGCATGATATCCATCACTGCCAATGCAGCTGCACACGCGACCGCGTTGCCTGAATATGTGCCTCCCAACGCGCCTTTGGGTAAAGCATCCATTAACTCTTTACGCCCTACCAAGGCGGCCAGAGGAAGACCTGAGGCAATGCTTTTTCCTAACAGAATCAGGTCAGGCTCGATGCCGAGGTGACTGAAGCCAAAGCGTTTACCGGTTCGTCCGAAGCCTGATTGGATTTCGTCACAAATCAATAAAATACCGTGCTGATCGCAGATTTCCCGCAGCGCTTTCGCAAACTGGGGGCAAAGTAAGCGAAAACCACCTTCCCCTTGAATGGGTTCAACGACGACGCACGCCACTTCACTGGGGGCAATTTCTACGTCAAATACACGCTCTAGGGCCGCTAGCGACTGCTCAGCGGATATCCCACTATCCTGGCTGGGGAACGGCAGATGATAAACCGGGCCAGGTAGCGCGCCTAAACCGGCTTTATAGGGCTTAACTTTGCCGTTCAAATTGAGTGCGGCCAAGGTGCGGCCATGGAAAGCATCGTCAAAAGCAATCACACCCTGGCGCCCCGTGACACCACGGGCAACCTTCAGAGCGTTTTCTGTCGCTTCCGCCCCACTGTTCGTCAACATACATCCCAGCGGATAAGAAACCGGCACAAACTGGTCAAGTCGCTCTACGACAGAGAGGTAGCCACGGTGCGGCAAGGCATTAAACGCTGAATGCATGAGGGTATCGACCTGAGCCTTGACGGCCTCGACCACCGCTGGATGGCCATGCCCCAGGTTAAGCACACCAATACCGCCAATAAAGTCGATATAACGCCGTCCTGATTCGTCCCACACCTCTGCATTACGCCCTTTAGTAATGCAAACGGGGTGAAGGATGCCTAATGCACTGCTGACGTTGGGAAGGTCCATCGTCGTAAACGCTCCTGAAATTACCAAGTGTTCGCTTATCAAACAGGTTCAAGTAGCAGATCACAAACGAAAAAAAACGCTAAATGCATGCCCAATAGGAATACATAGAAAATAGCCGGTTGATTTGAAAGTAGCAGCGGTGGCCACCTAGCACAGGCGCTCCTTGCCTGACACCTATGACACTAAAAAAGATCAAAAAATATTAAAAAAATCTGGGCATCGGGCAGGCTGCTATAAATCGCAAATAATTGATTATGAAAAGCATTTATTAAAACCAAATCGCATGACAAAATGGAATACGTACGCAACTTAATTTCTTTTGTCTGTCGGGCGGCATACGTGAACAATAGCCAGCTACTTTTTCGCGCTCTTTTCGCTGACCGATCCCCAGACGGTCGGCTTGCGAGAATTGCTAAGCAGAATTTTATTATAAATAATTTAATTAGCAGGAGTTAACATGAAAAACATTACCTCTAAAGTGCTTTCATCAAAAGTGCTATCACCAAAAGTGCTATGCGGCGTTGGCGCGACTCTTCTGTTGGCGGGTTGTGGTGGCGACAGCAAACCTAATATTGCTATTGGCCCTCCTGCCAGCACCACTCAAGGCGTTTCCCAACTACTTTTTGATGCCTACGGTATTGGTAGCGATAAGTACAATACCTATCAAGAAGGCTTTGGTGCTGCACTCGATGGTGTGCAAGATGGCAACATCGATATTTCTATCGGTATTCTTGGTTTACCTTCTGGCAGCATTGAGAACTTACAAGCCTCAAGTGGTGATGCACGCCTAATTAGCTTAAGCGATGACGCTATAGACTATATTGAAGAGAACAGCGCCTATAAGCGCTTTACGATTCCCGCTAATAGTTATGCGTTCCAAAACGAAGATGTAAATACTATTACGGCTTATGCCATTTTAGTTGGCAACACAAATACTATTGATGAAGAGCTGGGTTATGAATTAGCGCGTTTAATGCATGAACATGCTGAAGAAAACACGCACTCTCAATCTGCGTTCATTACCCTTGAAAATGCACTCAATGGTTCGGAAGGCCTCCCCATTCACCCCGGTGCTAAAAAATATTACGAAGAGCAAGGCCTCACCGTAAATAACCCGGTTGCGGAGCTTGGCGAAACTGAAGCCAAAGAAGAGTTTATTTTAGGTACCGGTAGCCAAGGCGGCACTTACTACCCTCTCGGCGGTGAGATGGCCACCATTTGGAACCGTTACCTGGAAAACTATAACTTCACCAATATTGAAACTGGCGCTTCAATCGAAAACTTAGTGAGCATTCGTGATAACGGTATGGATCTTGGGATGACCGTACACGCACCGGCACAAGATGCCGTTGCCGGACGCGGAGAGTTCGAAAGTGGCGCGATTGATAACGTCGCCTTTATCGGACACATCTACCCTGAAGTCATTCAGATTATCACCCGTGAACGCTCCAATATTGACAGCCTAAGTGATCTAACTGATTGATGTTCCCTTTTCGCCGCTGGCTAAGCCAGCGGCGTTATATGTATGAGGTTTAATCGTGGATAAAAAAAAACTCCTGACGAAGCGGCGCTTTTAGAAAAGTATGATCGTGAGTCACAAGTACGCTCTGCACTACAGCTAGGCAAGTGGGGCTGGATGATCACCCTAATGGGTGTATCACTGACGTGCTTTCATCTCTATACCGGTTATTTTGGTACGCTACCGTCACAGCAGCAAGGTGCCGTCCACTTAGGGCTTGCCTTGGGGATGATCTTTATCTTATTCCCTGCAACGCGCGGTGCGGGCAGGCGTAATGGCGTGCCGTGGTACGACGTAATACTCGCCTTCGTAGCCACTTTTGCCGCCTACTATAAAATCCTGTTTTATGAAGAAGTCCTGCGTGCAAGGGTTACGGGCTATTCAGCCGTTGACCTAACGATTGCCGCACTCGGTGTGCTGTTTGTACTAGAAGCAACTCGCCGTACTGTAGGGATGCCAATTGTTGTCATGGCCACGTTGGCAATTCTCTATGCGCTGTTTGGCAACTTGATCCCCAGTCCTTTGCTTTCTCATCCTGGCTTCTCTCTTGAGCAGGTGTCTCCCTACTTATGGTTTAGGGAAAGCGGCGTTTTTGGTACGCCCCTGCAAATATCGGCGCGCTTTATCTTCTTGTTCTTGTTTTTTGGCGTTGTTCTGATGCATACCGGCGTCGGCCGATTCTTTAATGACTTAGCCTTTGCGTTAACCGGGCGCTTTACGGGTGGGGCTGGCAAAGCCGCCGTTATAGCAAGTTCGCTGCAGGGTATGATTTCGGGAAGCTCTATCGGCAACACCGTGGCTTCTGGCTCTTTCACTATTCCTATGATGAAAAATGCCCGTTTCAAGCCCGAAGTAGCAGGAGCTGTCGAAGCGTCAGCCTCTACCGGCGGGCAGATTATGCCGCCTTTAATGGGGGCTGCGGCTTTCA
>NZ_JBWDLI010000042.1:0-3540 GCF_056238625.1 Colwellia sp. F1 | reverse complement strand
GTCGACATAACAAAGCAGAAACTAAACACTCATACCTGCCTCCTGTTGACTCCTACTCATTCTGATACAAGCAGGGCCTTTGAAAGCTGTTCTACTGACTGCGTAATCTCAGCTTTACTCAATGCTCCGAACCCAAACCTTAGGTGGGTCGGTATAATCTGATCATCGTTGTAAACGGTGCTTAAAGTTGAGTCTTTGCCGGGAAGCTGTTCCAGTACCTTCCCATTAACAAGCTTTGAAATATTTACCCATATAGCCATTCCTCCTGTAGGCAGCTTAAAAGAAACCTTATCACCAAAAAAACGGACGAATTCTTCTGCAGCGAAATTACGCCTTGCCTCATACTCCTTGCGCGTTTTTCTGATATGACGCCTGACTTCGCCTGATTCCATCAGATTTGAAAGCACAAGTTCAGATACCGCATTACCCTGCCTGTCAATCAATACGATTTCCTGTGCGGCACGCTCAATAAACTGAGCATCGGCCGCCATATATCCAAGTCTTAGACCAGGAGCAAAGACCTTCGACATTGAACCTATATGAACAACATTCTCAGAGTTCGGCAGGCTTGCGAGCGGAGGAATTGGGTTCGTTTCATAGTGAAACTCATGATCATAGTCATCTTCCAGAACCGCAAACTTGTATGTTTTGGAGAGTTCCAGAAGTACCAGCCGCCTGCTCATGTGCATACAAACAGTTGTAGGATATTGATGATGGGGGGTGACATAAATGGCTGCGACTGAATGTTCAGCCAGTATCTCTCTCAAGTGTTCTATATCTAACCCTTTATCATCAAGCCTGCATTTCAAGACTTTAAAGCCATTTGACTCAAACGCAGCTCTAGCGGGCAAATAACAAAGGTCCTCCATGACGATGGCACCTTTTCCCGGATCCAAAATACGAGAAGCGAGATAAATCCCCATTTGACTCCCTCTGACAACACAAACCTGCTCGGCAGAGCAGTTCATAAAACGGTCGCCGGATAGCATTTTCGCGATCGATTTCCGCAATTCAATGCTCCCTTTAGGGTCGCCATAACCCAGCTTTGATTGACGGCTAAGGTCTATACACACCCGTCGATAGGTTCGCGCGAGCAGCTCATAAGGGATAAGACGAGAGTCCGGAGTACCATCATTCATTATCGGTATGTCGTTATAAGAGCCGCGTGCCTCCTGGTAGAGTATTTCAACCAGCTCCGAGGCCGATTTTGTCCTGTCGGTACTGTTGACCAAGTAGTGGTCTGACGTGGACAGTCCTTGCTCGGGAAGGATTTCAGAAACAAACGTACCCGACCTAGAGCGTGTCACCAGCCACCCCTGAGCTTCCAGTTCTTCGTACACCTGCTGTACGGTTTTCCGATTAACACCTAGTTGCTCGGCTAAAACGCGGGATCCCGGCAACATGCTGCCGGGCGTCAGCCGCCCTTCCTTAATATCCGCCGTTAACGTGTTCAACAGCTTTGAATGCAAAGTTTTACCAGAGCTGTCTTCCAGCCACAGCTGAGTTTGCCAAGGTCTTAACATGTCCCCCCCTCTTCTGGACCACTTAAATTAAAAAAACTGGCCCTTATTAAGGGTCCAAAACGGCGATATTGTACAACCATTATCAAAGCCACCTGAGGAAAAAAGCATGAAGACCGCCACTAAAGCAAAACAGGAACTAATGCAGATCGCAGAAAGCAATATGCAAGAGCGTATACAAGACATAGAGCTGACTGTTCGTGAAAAACTCGCGCTGACATGCCGAATCCTGTTCGATAAAGGTCACGATTCAGGCTTGGCAGGCCAGATTACCTGCCGTAGTGAGCAGCCCAATACTTTTCTAACTCAACGATTGGGTTTGGGGTTTGATGAAATTACAGCCGAAAACTTGTTAATCGTTGATCATGACCTCGAACTATTGGCTGGCAAAGGCATGCCCAACCCAGCCAACCGTTTCCATACTTGGATCTATAAAGAGCACCCAGAAGTTAATTGCATCATTCATACCCACCCTACCCATGTGGCCGCATTGTCGATGCTAGAAGTACCACTGATCATTTCCCAAATGGACACTGCCGCTTTGTACAACGATTGCTCGTTCGTTGCTGAATGGCCAGGCGTCCCTGTTGGAAATGAAGAGGGCGTATTAATTTCAAAGGCGCTGGGTAATAACCGAGCTGTATTTCTTGCCCACCACGGACAACTTGTAACCGGCAAAACGATTGAAGAGGCCTGTAACTTGGCCATCCTGATCGAGCGAGCGGCAAAACTGCAGCTTCTAGCAATGTCTGCTGGTCAAATTAAGCCCTTACCTCATGACCTGGCCCAGGAAGCACATGACTGGGTATCGTCCGACAAACGAAACAAAGTGAATTTTGCGTACTACGCACGACAGGCTCTAAAAAATCACCAAAACTGCATTTAAGGGGTAAGTCATGAACTTATCAGGCATCATTGGCTATCCGGTAACTCCCTTTAGCCAAAATAATAAACAGGTAGATCTCAACAAACTCGGTAGCGTGATAGATGTGCTACTTGAAGCCAAAGTAGATGCTATTGCTGCATTAGGCAGTGCCGGTGAGGCCGCCTATTTGAGTGAAGAGGAGTGGAAGCAGGTCGCTGAATACACTGTGAAGTATGTTGCAGGTAGGGTACCTGTGGTCATTGGTATCGCAGAGCTTACCACCGAGCAAGCGGTTAAATACGCGCAGCATGCTCATAACATCGGGGCCGATGTCATTATGCTCTCTCCATTTTCGTATTATAAATTGAGCGAGGCTGAAATCTTCCTGCACTACGAAGCAGTTTCAAGCGCAAGCCCGCTGCCCATAATGGTTTATAACAACCCCGCTACCTGTGGCGTGGATATGAGTCCCGAATTCATGCTTAAAATGGTCGACAGCATACAGAATGCAAGCATGATCAAGGAAAGCACTGGCGACATACAACGAATGCACAAGATCTACACATTATCGGATGGCAAAGTGCCCTTCTTTAATGGCTGTAACCATATGGCGTTAGAGGCTCTTAATGCAGGTGCCAGCGGTTGGTGTACAGCAGCTCCTTGCATGATAGGCGATAAACCGAAACAACTGTTCGATGCGGTCAAGAGCGGTGACAATGAGAAGGCTAAGGCACTGTTTTACCAGCAATACGAGTTTCTTGAATTTATCGTTTCATTCGGCCTAGCAGCAGCAATTAAATCAGGGCTTACACTTCAAGGAAAAGAAGCAGGCAACCCAAGAAAACCGCTTCTTCCTTTAAACAAGACAGCGCAGCAGCGGCTTCAAAGTATGTTGGACAATCTGAATCAATAGAAGATAGAAATAGTGATATACGATGGTTTTCAGTCCAAATGGCTGCTCTTAAGCAGCCGTTTATTACGCTCGATTTCGTGAACTTTGTCAGGGCTAATCGACAACGGACCGATTACCTTACAGCTTCGAGCGTTGCCTGGCTGCTGCAAACTCTTGGATAGCTAGTTTTAACCTTTGGAGCCTACCACTCAACGACTACTCATGTCTTTCACGGGTAAGCTCCTTCCCCTTCAAACCATTCC
>NZ_JBWDLI010000041.1:0-3795 GCF_056238625.1 Colwellia sp. F1 | reverse complement strand
TGGGTTGAGTATGTCTGCGAATCAGGCTGCTTTTTGCTAGAAGATGGCGTATCCGTGGGAGTTGTAGCGGAGATTATTCCTGTCCCGACAGAAGGCCGTAGTGAAGAGGCATTGGAAACTGTCCGAGACACTATTTGTTCAGCACTACAGGACTGTCTGCCTGAGCACGATCACCATCCGTGGGTTCTGCAACTGTATGTGCGCGATGATACTGATCCGCGTCCCGACTTAGAAAATTTACGCGCTTACGCGCGTCCTGGGTTGTTAGATACCGAGTTTACAAAAGCATGGCTGGCGAGCATGGATGCTCATATGCGTGCGATCGCAAAGCCTGGTGGGTTATTTGAGGATGATCGAGTCACTCAAACTCAGTGGCGTGGCCAGACACGACGCACTCGTTTAGTGCTGTATCGTCGACTAGGTAGCGCTAAAGCAAAAATGGGTGAGCGAAAGGCGCGCTCGACTAACCCAGAAGATGCTGTGAATCATGTTTATGATCGCTTGGTGACTTCGCTTCAGCCGGCTGGATTGTCATTTCGACGCTATGATGGCCGAGACTTTCATCGTTGGTTGATGCCACGCTTTAATCCTCGCCCCCGTATTTCTCCAGAAGATCCTCAACGTTTTTACAATGTGTTTGATTACCCTGATGATGATGGTCGCCTGCCCCAATACGACTTAGCTGAGGGTATGCTGGCCAGTTCACCTCATGGGGATGTTGAACGCGGGCTTTGGTACTTTGATGGAATGCCTCATGCCGTTGTACCTGTTGAAGAGATGCGACAGGTGCCCAAAATTGGACACATCACCGGAGAGGTAACTCGCACTAATGGTAAAAGCGGCGGAAAAATATCAAATGCGTTGCTGGATTTATTGCCTGAAGGTACTGAGGCTTGCTTGACTGTCGTTGCGACGCCCCAGGAGAGACTTGAAGATCAGATTGATAAGCTTCGCCTGAAAGCCGTTGGCGGCACTGTGCAGGCCCAAAAAGTTCGAGAGGATTGCGATAAGGCACGGGGTTATTTAGGTGACGATCATAAGCTGTATCAGTCGTCTCTTGTGTTCTACGTAAATGGTGCCAATGAACGTGAGTTAGAGAAGCGATTCCTTGAATTAACGACGCGATTGACCAGCGCCCACCTAAAACCGGTCGATCCTGAAGATGAAGTAGCTGCTCTCAATAGTTATTTGAGATGGTTGCCTATGGCGTACGATCCTGAGCTAGATCGCTCTAGATGGTACACAAAGATGAATTTTGTGCAGCATATTGCCAACTTGGCGCCCCTTTTTGGGCGTGCCAAGGGTACAGGGAATCCGGGGATTAGCTTTTTCAATCGTGGTGGTGGGACGTTTAATTTTGACCCGCTAAACCTGGATGACCGAGCGGCCAATGCGCATATGTTGATTTTTGGGCCCACCGGTGCAGGTAAATCAGCAACGTTGAACGGTATTCTCAGCCAAGTGATGGCCATTCATCGTCCGAGGCTCTTTGTCATTGAGGTCGGCAACTCCTTTGGCATGTTAGGTGACTACTTTCAGCGCAAGGGAATGACGGTAAACAAGGTGCGCCTGGCACCAGGCTCTGGTGCGTGCTTGCCTCCATTTTCAGAGGCTCATCGACTGCTGGATGCAGAGATGGAAGCTGCTCGATTAGAACGTGACCGCGAAGATCATAACCCCTACGAAGAAGCCTCTGTTGATACCCTCGTTAAGGATGATGATGACAAGGAGAGTGACGAACGAGACTTGATGGGGGAAATGGAAATCGCCGCCCGTTTGATGATCACAGGGGGAGATCCCAAGGAGGAAGCTCAGTTCCGTAGGGCAGACCGAAGGATGGTGCGTGATGCAATTTATCGAGCTGCTCGTACGTCTCATGCGTCTGGCCGTGCTTGTCTGACAGAAGATGTACGGCAAGCATTTCGTGAGATCGCAATTGACCCAGAACTGCCGGAGTCGGCCCATAATCGCGCTTATGAGATGGGCGAAAGCCTTGGCCTGTTTGTAGACGGTTTTGACGGTGAAGTATTTAACCGTGCTGGTAATGCGTGGCCTGAATGCGACGTTACTATCATCGACTTGGCCCACTACTCGCGGGAAGGCTATGAAGCCCAACTAGCTCTGGCCGTTATTTCGATCACGAATATGATCACCAATCTGGCTGAGCGCGAGCAATTCTCTGGTCGTCCCATTGTTCAGGCGATTGATGAAAGCCATATCGTGACGGTGAATCCACTGCTCAGCCCGTTCTTTGTCAAAGTTGGCAAGATGGGCCGTAAGCTTTCCCACTGGCTCTGGTTTGCCACTCAAAACTTAGAGGATTTCCCTGCTGCGGCAGAAAAACTGCTGAACATGGTTGAGTGGTGGATTTGCCTAACGATGCCGCCTGATGAAGTCGAGCAGGTGGCCCGTTTCAAGAGCCTGACACCTTCCCAGCGACAGTTGATGCTGTCGGCCACCAAAGTCAATAAGAAGTACACCGAAGGCGTCGTCTTATCGACACGCTTAGAGGCATTGTTCCGCGTTGTACCTCCCAGTTTATACCTGGCGTTAGCAGGTACGGAGGGAGATGAAAAAGCCGAACGTGATCGCGTGATGCGTGAGCTTAATTGCTCCGAGCTTGATGCAGCCATTGAGATTGCTCGTCGACTTGATGAAAAACGCGGAATTAGGGGGTGAATGCAGCTATTCGCTACGTCTAGGCGGCAGTGCTGATGAGCATTTGTAATTACTGCTGCAGTCAAACGTAATGGATAGATCAATAGAGTAGCAGTTCCTCACGTCCAGTCAGAGCAACATTACTTGAGCCATTGAGACTGTGTCAGAAAACCTATCGACTCCAATTAACGTTTTCTGCTGTGTCAGTACCTATGAATAGGGTTTGCTGGATCAATCAATTTGCTGGAGTGATGGACATGCTGAGACAACCTTCCAACCTTTCTTCTTCGCGGCGCTGGCTGACCTCGCTGGCCGTCAGTGCTTTGTCCTTGTCACCGATGAGTGTACTGGGACAAGCAGCAATGATCGATGTGGCTCCGGCGATCAGTGACCTTACCAACAGCATTGAAGTGTTTACCACGGCAGGGATGCCCATGAGTAACGTTCCTGATGATGTCGTGGTCATTGAGCTTGATGCTCCAGCTCGTCTTGATGCTGAAATCTCGCAAGGGCTACCCAAGGATTCAGCTGCTGCGAAAGATGTGATGCTTGAGCGTATGCACTCTCCAGAGTGGGAACATGTGGTCATGCGTTATGGAGACCTCTATACAGGAGTGGCCCGTGCCTGGCTGCTGCGCGTCGAGAAACTCCCAGCTGTGGTCGTGGATGGGCAATTTGTTGTATATGGCCAGCCTGATGTCACCGCAGCGGTCATGGATATCATGAGCCAGCGGGAGAGTCGCGATGATGAATAAACTGAGGCAGCTACTGCCCACAGTGATGTTTGCGGGGCTATTCGGGTTACTAATTAGCATTCACTCCCCGCAGGCTCATGCGATCAGTACGCAGTCAATTATCAATTCTTCGTTGTCGAGCCAGTGCCTAGATTACAGTGTTGTGGGGGTCTGCATTTGGCTCGAATGTGACGAGAGTGGTTGCTGGGTTCAGACGTCGCTGCTGGTTCGACACTATATACCCGAGTTAGTGGTTTCTAGCTATGAGAATACGGGGGAGAACCCGTGGTCTGATGTGATCGGCGAGTCGTACAACGAATTTCCCGACTTGGTTCTCGACCTGGCTCCTAACATTAGTGCAATGGGCCGCGGGCAAAACACCACGGAAGGGGAAGCCAGGTGC
>NZ_JBWDLI010000040.1:0-3923 GCF_056238625.1 Colwellia sp. F1 | reverse complement strand
CGGGCGGTTGATAAGAATAGGGTGCGCCATCATGGTATCTATCAGTTGATCATCACTCAGCGCCGGGTCATCCAGGTTGAGTTCTTCGTAGGGGGTGCCCTTGCGGCGCAGTAGCTCTCTTGGCGCAATCCCCACTAATGAAATCAGTTCAACTAGTCGCTCACGACTAGGTGGCGTCTTTAAATATTCAATGACGTACGGGACCTCACCAGATGCTTCGATCATCGCTAGCGTATTACGGGAGGTTCCGCATGCTGGGTTGTGATAAATGGTTGTTTCCACGTGTTTTCATTCCTTGCTATCAGTGAGGGGGGATTCATTAAAGGCTGCTATAAACGGCACGCAAACTTCGGGATGACCTGCACAGCAATCGCGAATAAAGAAATCGAGAGTTTGTTGCATGTGACCGAGATTGGCACGATAGATAACTGAGCGACTCTGCCGACGGGATGTGACCCATCCTGCCCGCGAGAGCACCGATAGGTGTGCCGACATGGTGTTATGTGGCACTACTAATTGGCGTGCGATTTCTCCAGCAGGAAGGCCTTCGGGTTCATAGCGCACAAGAAGCCGAAAGGCTTTGAGTCGAGTCTCTTGAGCTAGTGCGCCAAAGCTATCAGTAATGTTTTTTATATCCATTTGTCTAGCATAATGGACATGTTTTATATTTTCAATCTGTCATTACTGTCTGTTGGTCTGTCTTCATAACGAATTATTTAGGGTGCTGGAGAGGCATCCGTGATGCGTTTAAGGGCTCATGCGGTAGGCAGTCAATAGCTCGCACCCTCATGGTAAGCCGTACCTCGTATCCTGAGTGCTATACTGTCTTCTGTTTAGAGTGATGTTTTGGATATACGTATTTCATAACGATTTTTCAGTTCTGACGGTATTGATGAGGAGATCACCGATATCGTACCGGGCCTAGAAGAAGACTGAGTTTTATATGCGTAATCAGTTAAAACAATAATAAATTTAGTCAACAGCCATCCAGATAATAACGTTGGATTTAGTCTCAGGTGATACGGTATCGAATCATGGCTGTTTGGAGTTAACAGTCCGAATCAAGTCTTCTGACAACACCCAGCTGAGTTAGAAAGGATGAATGTGTTGGTAGCTGTCGCAGACGTGCCGCTGAATACGTCAATATCGACAGACTATCCACTCGGCCCGCTCTCAATGGATGATCGCTCCGCGTTCGGATGCTGAAGGGATACTGTATAGCCCTGCACGAACATCGAACTTGCGTTGTAATAAGTCAGCATTCGCAACCAAAACGCGATAATCAGGATGGGTTTGCGCCCCCGGGAAGAGTTGTTCAAGTGTGATGACCGCACGACCCAAATGTTGTATGCACTGCAAGCGTAGTTCCTGCGGCACGTTACGCTGTTCGGCAACCTCGATCAGGTGCTCCAATGCAGAGCGTGCGTAGCGGTGCATCATCTGTTTGTTACCGAGCTCATTAAATAGAGTGGCAAGATTGAATGCAGCGATGTTGTAAGTCATTGGTGCATAGTGGCAAGCAGCACTTTCAGAATGAGCCTTATCAAACATGGCACTAGCTTCAGTTAGCGCCCTCTCATAGTACCGTTGTGCATCGAGTAGGTTTCCGCGCTCAAGCGATTCGTTACCTGCTTGCGTAAACCTCGCCCACTGGCTGTCGATACTATCTCTGGGCATTGCGTTTTGAGTTGTTCTACGCATCGTAAACTCCTCTAGATTTGAAGATTCGATAGGCGCTTTCGACATTGGGGGTAGCGCCAACTAAAAGATCCCTTTGCTTTAAAAGTTAGCATTGGCTAAACTTTTTAGCAAAGGTTGAATTGATCTTTGGCAACAGACCTTGATAGCAATGGCGAAAGCGGCCCCGGCTGGTCACGTCGGGTACCACCGCTGATAGGAATCAAGGAGACTCACATGGCTTTTTTACTTCCCGAGCTGCCCTACGACCGTAGCGCCTTGGCACCGCATATGTCGCTCGAAACGCTCGATTACCATTATGGCAAGCACCACAACACCTATGTCACCAAAGCAAACGAGGCGATTAAGAACACCGCCGATGCATCGCTAAGCAACGCTGACTTGCCCGAGCTCATGATTCGCGAGAGAGAGGGATTTCTCTTCAACCAAGCTGCGCAAATCTGGAACCATACTTTCTTCTGGCACTGCCTAACCCCCGGCGGCTCCTCGCCTACAGGTGAGTTGATCCGAGAGCTGGACCGATATTTTGGCTCATTAGAAGAGTTCAAACAGCAGTTCTCGGATGCTGCACAGAAGGTCTTCGGCGCAGGATGGACGTGGCTGGTCATCGATGGAAATAGTCTCAAGATTGTCAATACACCCAACGCCGAGAATCCGTTGCTTAACGGGCAGACACCGTTGTTGACCGTGGATATGTGGGAACACGCTTACTACATCGATCACCGCAATGCGAAGCCGAATTTCCTTGAAAGTTTTTGGGCACTAGCGGATTTTGAAAAAGTGGCACGGCGTCTAAACCACTAATTGCACAAGGTCTAGACGGAGGGTTACGGGACCAAAGTTCCCGTAACTTTCACCGATATACCGGGAGAGTCTCTGAAAAAGCTCCTGACTTTAGCAACAATACGGCCATCGAAAACTGTGCAGGATTTGCGGCCAAGGATATTATACGGGGCTTTATTGAGCTGGTTAGAATCTAGCTCTTGCTATCTTTTGAAAGGATTTTCACGATCCACTTCGGCTCTTCAATCATAAGAGACTTATCGATTTCAATATTTTCAATACGGTTATTATAGGTTCGGATCAGCCGAGCAACTCCCTCCCGAATTTTGTCACCATCATAGATAGAAATTTCTTCTATATTGGTTCCAACAAAAACTTCTGCTGCTTGAACCGATATCTGGTTGGGCATCCCTACGTTTTCAACCATTTGACGTGCGGCTAGAACTCTACTCTCCGGCGTTAATATTACAGGCCTGTAGCCCGATCTTTTGTTCTCAATACAGCGCGAAATAAGCTTTTCCATAGGGGTAATAGTCACGTGGAAAGCTGTAGTGCCAACTTGAAAATCACCTTCTCGATCGGTCTGCATGTCTGCGGAATTTGCCTGATCAAGGCCGATTTCTATTTCTGGAAAACGAAGTTGTAACTTTGCACCGATAAGGTGCTGGAGTACTGCTCCACTAGGCTTATCAGAACGCTCAGAGGCAGCATCCAGAATATCAGATACGATAGCGGATACTGGTTTTGTTGGATCAATATCGACTTTAATTGTCTGTTTGTCGAAATAGTCGAAACGAACACAAGCAGTGAAGAAATCTTCAAGTAAAAACGAAATATCAGTAGCTGATAGCTCTTCACTATGAATGAGAGGTATACCATTTAAAATATCACGAAATGATTCAGCTAAATGGACCGTTCCTCGAGATGTGCGACCACCTTCTCGTGTAAAAAGCCGGGTTTCGCCGTGTTGTTCCAAAATCTTAGCGATGGAGCTGCCACTAAGGCCACGAACCTGGCTTTTTCCCTTACTAAAAAGACGCTCATCGCTAATAGGCAGGCCCTCAGCAACCATATGTGAAACAACTAGACCTGCGTTCATGACATTTGTGTTCACTGCACCACTCTGTGCACGTTGGTTTTCATACCATTCTTTGGCTGCGTCTAGATATTGTTTTGTAAGCATGCCTTTCTTACTCATTCACTGTTTTCTCTTGGGCATTGCGAGAGGCTATAAGGTTTGGGAGTATCATATGTTTGGCAACCCATCCGACAACAGGCACGGCAACCGCATCGCCAAATCCATAATGAATTTGCGAATCCCGCATATTTTTAAGCGAGTACCAGCCAGCACCCATTAAGCGTGCATATTCTAGTCCGGTCATCCACCTAACTTTTAAACTACCATTACCCATTATTGCTACTGCTTGTTTAGATGAACCGCC
>NZ_JBWDLI010000039.1:0-4251 GCF_056238625.1 Colwellia sp. F1 | reverse complement strand
GATGATTGGCGCTGGGTCTTTCTCAGCAACATTCCCTTTAGTTTATTGGCCGCTATATTGTCTGCTTATTGGATTCGCTCTGAAACCAAAAAAGCGCTACCACCAGATATGAAAGGACTTCTATTTGTTAGTACTTCACTCGCAACATTACTCATCGGACTTTCTATTTATGCAAATGCGAGTTCGAAACTATTGCCAATATTATTTCTCATCGTAGGATTGGGGTTCAGCGTTCTCTACTTACACCATTATCGTAAAACCACGCATGCCATTCTTGATTTGAGTGTATTTAAAAATACGCATATGCGTTTTTCTGTATTGGTGTATTTAGCGGTGCCGGGCGTCTTCACAGGAGTAAACTTACTGAATATCTTCTTTCTTCAAGAGGTATTAGGCTGGTCTGCTCAAAAAACGGGGATGTTGATGGTGCTTTACGGGGCTGGCTCATTAGTTGCGATTACCGTAGGTGGTAGACTCTATAATCGCATTGGCGCTCGCTCACTATTTTTGTTTGGTATGTTGGCACATTCTGCCGGTATTGCTGTGCTATTTTTTGTTGGCCACCATTCCAACATTCCGTTACTTATTATTGCGTATTTATTGATGGGCTTAGGAGGCGGTGTGAGCGCCAATACGGCACAAACTACCGCGATGATGGATTTTGACGAAGCAACATTAATCAAGGCCAGCGCAGTTTGGAACCTCAACCGTCAGATGTCTTTTAGCCTTGGCGCCGCTTTTTTCACTCTTCTGTTCAATGTACTGCAGCACTACGCCAATGATATGTCGGCGTATCAACTGACATTCCTGCTCGCTGCTTTTATTGGCGTCACTCCTTTACTCATCATAAAACAACTTAATCGTAAGCCAAACGAGGATATATCATCATGCTACCCGAAAAAGAGTTAATCGCCGTTGCCCATCGTAGTGTTCTAGATCTGCACGTGTGGATTCAAGATGTATTCACAGGAAGCGCCGAGCAAGATGCTTCGTTAGAGAAGCTTATCAGTAGCTTTTGTCCATCTTTTACCATGGTGACAACATCAGGTAACGTAATGGACCAATCTCAAGTGGATGCATTGTTTCGCAACAATAAAGGTACACGCCCCTCACTTTCAATCCTTATTGAACAATATGAAACATTACTCGTCAGCGCAGACAGCGTTGTCCTGCGTTATCGCGAAACCCACCAAGAAGCCGAGGCAATTTCGTCTCGTTATTCCGTTGTTATCATTGATATAAAAGATAGCAAGCCTCTATGGCGATACCTGCAGGAAACTGCTGACGTCACCCCAGATTGAGTAGCACTGCACTTTAGAATCCAACCCTATGGGCAAGCAGTTCTGTGGGAACGCCATGTTGTCATGGGTGTTTTCGAGATGAATGTTTGAATGAGCATTGGTCCACCAGTCTTCATCTTGCTCAGTTTTCAAACCCTATAGTAGGACTAACACCTGAACTAAGCCGACCGCTTGGAGCGCATGATCAAGGGGGAGCGAAAAGCGTGGTCGGCTGCAAGGCATTGTTATGTGCGTTCCGCTTTTTGGTTTATAGCTCTTGCACCAGCTGAATAAAGTTTCCACAAGTATCATCAAAGACGGCAATTTTGACTGTCCCAGCTTCCTTGGGAGGAATTGAAAACCTCACTCCTAACCCGGAAAGTCTGGCGTACTCTTTTTCAAGATCGTCAATAGCGAAAGACGTCCAAGGAATGCCAGCCTCTTTCAGCGATTGTTGATAGATTCTTGCAGGCTCAAATGCCATAGGCTCTAGCAGCAACTCAACTCCCGACTGCTCTTGCGGAGATACAACGGTCAACCACTTGTGCTCACCCAAAGGTACTTCTTTTTTCTTAACAAACCCTAAGATATTTGTATAGAAATCAAGGGCTTTTTCCTGATTTTCAACTGGGACGCTTGTGACAAAAATTTTAATCATGGCGATGAGAACTCCGACTAAACTAATGGAATGCCAACGATAGCTGGAAGCAAGTTGGAATACTTATTCTCGATTGCTCTTGTGGAGCCACTGATAGTCTCTCGGCGTATATCCAGTACATTTTTTGAAAACTGAAGAAAACGTAGGCAAGCTCTCATAACCCACCGCGAAACATACTTCAGTAACTGATAACCCGCTCCTCAATAGATTCTTGGCTTGTTTAATGCGCAAATCTCTCAGATGGCTTCTGGGCGTTAAGCCATACATGCTCTGAAAAGTACGTATATAGTGAAAGCGAGACATAAGTGCAGTTTTTGCGAGCTCATTCACCTCTATTCTCTCAGAATAGTAATTTTCCATGAGTGCTTTCGACCGCCTTACTTGAACGTATAGCTCAGCCCGAAATAGTTCCTCTTTGTATAAACGATCAACCTCGCTTTCGAAATACGATTTTGGCTTTTCTGACATATGTGAAGTCAATTTATTTTACGGGAGTGGTTTGATCCTAGCGCATATCGCCTGCAATCATGCACTTGTCGCGTGCATTGCTTTGTTAAGTGGCTTTCGGATGAACGCACGGTAACTGGACGTAGAATCACCACTCATAGTGCTTGCGCCCACAACCTCATCGTGAACGCAGGAAAAACCAACGAATACGTCGCGGAGTTCTGCCGGGCTACTGTAGCGCATCGGTATGCCGAGACCGGAAACAAAGCCCTTACTTTTTACGGAACAGAACTCCGACATATGAACGATGCCGCCAGGCTTCAGCACGCGGTTTATCTCCGCAGACACTCTATCTCGCTCATCAAGTGAAGGAATGCACGTAAATACCGCGCAAATGACGACAACATCAAATGCATTTTCGCCGAACGGAAGATCAATCCCATCCAAATGTAGGAGAGGCACCCCAGGAAACGCCTTCCTTCCACGCTCGATCATGGCGAAGGAAGGATCAACACCCGTAACGTCAATGTATCCGCACTCGGTAAGTTCGTTGGAAATCCGTCCGTATCCACAGCCAAAATCGAGCACTTTGGCTTTTCGGCTGATCATGCCTAGAAATCGCGCTAGGTCAATTTCAAGATTAAAGTCGACGTCACTCGCCACCTTATCCCAACTGCGTTGGAGCATCGAATCCCCCACTTAACATAAATAACCGTACCTGCCACATAACACTGCTGAACCTGTAGGCCGCTTTCAGCCGGAATGTTCGCTCTGGGCGTTATCTGTCATCTCGCCATCAGAGTAGCTTGAGGCTCTGCACTCGGCCAGGAGCGAATTTTTAGGCGGTTCCGATGCATGCGCTTGTTATATGCTGCTTGCACGATGCTTCCAATCAAATTTAGGGATATTAATTCTTTGATTTGTAGTGCCATCCCATTCTACGGTAAATCCCGCCTTCTCTAACGCTTGCTGGATAGTTTGAGCAACCTCATTTTTTTCAGGCACGTCACCATTAACGTGGTCATAAGCTAGCATCAACCCACCACCAGAAACAGCTCGTTCTAAATCTTGACCATGATAGAAACAATAGCCGTAGAATTCACCTTGCGGGTACGCACTCAATGCTTCATTTGAATCTTCATGCCCGTCAGACATGGTATAGCCAGCGTTATGTAAGCAAAGAATGCCATTAGCATTGAGGGCTTGAAACACACCATCTAATCGATCTAGGTCTGTAACT
Organism: Colwellia sp. F1; assembly: GCF_056238625.1. Classification (NCBI taxonomy): domain Bacteria; kingdom Pseudomonadati; phylum Pseudomonadota; class Gammaproteobacteria; order Alteromonadales; family Colwelliaceae; genus Colwellia; species Colwellia sp. F1. The sequence continues at coordinate 626 of NZ_JBWDLI010000039.1, read as the reverse complement.
TGAGGCCATGATTTTTCGGCTTCTCGCTTTTTCTTAAACTCGATGCTTACGGATTCACGAAGCATCTCTTCATCAGCTCCTTCTTCAAGTAAATCAGCAATCATCTCTTGAATGTCTTCAGGTGTGTCAAAACCACCCCATACATGAACCTTGATAGCATCCAAAATATACTTATTCACTTCATTCATAGCTTCTTCCTTGTATAAAGCTAGTTCACTGATTAAGTAGGGATAATAGAACGATAACTTTCAATGCATATACCGTCCGGCTTTGGAGCGGGCTTGAAGCCGCACAGCAGCGAAAAGGCCATCCCAGACCCAGAGGGACGACAGCAGACGTTTGTTATGTAGTTTTATGGCAAGACTAAGCACCGGATTTAACCATATCTCTGATTTTTACTGCTTTCTCGAAATGATCCAATTCGTGAGTTTCAATCCACCACCGTGCCACCTCCATGTGAACTTCTGGCTGATCGTTTTTGTTTTTGAAAAATGCGTAAAACGATAACCCTACCTCTGATCCTTTCTGATCGATTTTTCGATCGCATACTTCAATAAGTATTTCTCTAAGCTCTTTCCGCAAAGCCATACTCCATTGATTTGATCGCATAACGTCGCCAACACGTG
>NZ_JBWDLI010000038.1:0-4266 GCF_056238625.1 Colwellia sp. F1 | reverse complement strand
ATCGCTCAGAGGAAGCAGAGGAGGTATTCCTCGCGCTTAAAGTTTAATGGCTCTCTTTCTGCTGAGGCGTGCTCTGCTGGTTATAAGTTAAGTGATTTAGAGAGCGGGTCATCTATTATTGTTTCATGCTCTTCTGCAGCAGATCTTTCTAAATGTCAGTTCGGCTTGTCAACGGAGTATGGAAAAATAGAGGCCGCATGGGTTTTTGAAGCCATCTCTGATTCTGGAAAATTTATAGAATGGAAGCTAGATCTGACCTAAGGTAAGGTTTATGAAAAATATTATATTTCATGCAGGTGTTCACAAGACTGGAAGCACCTTTATTCAAAATGTTCTTCGTGAAAATGAAGATCTTTTGGCTTCTAACCATATTGCTTGTAGAGTTGGTGGAGAAGTTTGGGATGAGCTGACTAGCCCTATAATTTATAATGCTGCAGGAATAAGGAGGTTGTCAGAATCCTATCAAAAAGATTTCTATAAAAAAGAACTCAAGGATAAGGTTGAGAAATGGCTTGGGTGTCATGATACTCTAATAATTTCGAATGAAAACCTCTTCGGGAATTCTAGCGTAAAGGCCAACCAAGGTAAGTTATATCCAAAGGCCAAAGATGTTATAGAGTTTTTGCTCGATGCTTTGGCAGATGATTATAATGTTAAGATAGTATTTCTTGTAAGAGACTATGCTGATTTTTTAGATTCAACTTACGCTCAAAAAATAAAAGAAGGGCAATCGTTTTCATTTGATGACTTTATCTCAAAGGTAGACTTTGAAGAAGTATCCTGGATCCCGCTTGTGAGTGATGTTACCCAAACTTGTAGAAGATATCATTGCCTTGTTGAGTGGCAAGAGTATGAGAAATTTTGTCGCGACCAATTCTCATTTGTTAAACGGACACTTATCGGTTTTGATGGAGCTTCCAAACTCTATGATGATTTCAAAATGGATCCTGAAATAAGGTCTAACTCTTCATATTCATTCCGCGCTGTTAAGCTCGCCAGCATCTTGAATCAACATTTAGAAAAAAGTGAAATAGGTGTTTTCAGAAACTTTCTTAAAGATAAATTCCCTCCCAGTGAATATGGGAAGCCTAGGTTTATAGATGGTGTGCTAAGGGAGAAGCTGGCTGAGAAGTATTTATCTGATATTGAGAGGTTGAGAGAAAGCTCTTAAGTTTCTCTTCGAAGACCTGAGTTTTAGTATACCTATCAGGAGCAGCATAAGCTGCATGGAGGTAAGCATGAATCCATATGTGAAATTGCCACAAAAGGCCTATTGGAAAACAGCTGTAGCTAGTAAATCAATGTTCGATATATCTGATTTATGGGATCCAAAGTTTGAAATATTAACTAGTAGTAAGGTGTCAACCTTTGGTTCATGTTTTGCGCAGCATATAGGGCGAGCATTGCACTCTAGAGGTTTTAGTTGGCTTGTGACTGAATCTCCTCCTCAAAGTCTTTCTTTAGAGAATTCGAGAGTATTTAATTATAATATTTTTTCAGCTCGTACAGGAAATATTTATACTACTTCATTGCTGAGACAGTGGGTTGAGTGGGCTTTGGGTAAGAAAACTGTTCCAGACGAAGTGTGGGAGGATAAAGGTAGGTATTTCGATCCTTTTCGGCCAGTAGTGGAGCCAAATGGCTTTTCAAGTATTGATGAACTTAGGTTATCCCAGAAGGAAACTCTATCAGCTTTTTTACAGTCTATAAGGAAGTCTGATTTCTTCGTCTTTACCTTAGGGTTGACAGAAAGCTGGATTCACGCGAAAGATGGCTTCGAGTACCCTATGTGTCCTGGTACAGTGGCTGGTGAATATTTAGAGGGGGAGCATATATTCAAGAATCAGCAGTTTTCAGAAATAATAAAAGAACTAAATTTAGCCATGCAGTTAATGCGTGGGGAAAATCCAAAGTTAAAGTTTATACTTACAGTATCCCCTGTGCCTCTCACTGCAACCAATTCAGGTAATAGTGTTCTTGTAGCTACGATGGAGTCAAAGTCTACTCTTCGTGCTGTGGCAGGTCAGGTTGCAAGAAAAAACAGAGTGGTCGATTATTTTCCCTCTTACGAAATTATTAATAGTCCAGTATTTAAAGGTGTTTTTTTTAACCCAAACCAAAGAGCTGTGAATCAAGTAGGTGTCAATTTTGTTATGGACCACTTTTTCTCTTGTCTGGAGTCTAAGTATGGGCAGTTTGATGATAAAAGTATAAAGTCTAGAAGTGAGTTTAGATATACAGAGTCTGATGCAGTTTGTGAAGAAGAGCTTCTTAATGCATTTAGGTGAATTTGACATGAAGTTGTGTATTATTGGTAATAGTCATGTGGGTGCTTTGAAAAGGGCATGGGAGTCTATGCCTGAGCGACATAAATTGTTCTCGATAGTTTTCTTTGCTGATAGAGGTGAAGGGCTAAAAGAGCTAGAAGTTAGTGACGACAGGCTGGTTCCTCAAACAGGTAGGCTAAAAAGTTCTTTAGAGTTTACCTCGGGTGGCCGCTCAGCTATTGCTCCTAAAGAGTATGATTATATTTTGATATATGGTGCTGGAGCAAAGCCTCTTTTTGTCGATTCGAGTAGAGGCTATTCTTCGGCTGTCCTTAAGCAGGCAGCTAGTGATCATGTGGTCGGATCTTTGTCATTTGAGTTAATTAAAAAAATAAAAGGAGTAAGTGATAAAAAAATACTTGTTGGCCACAATCCACTTCCTGCTAGAAAAAGAGAGGTGGAAGTTATGGAGCCTAAGGAATATCTTTATGGCATTGAGCTGCTAAATAAGTTTGTTTATTCGAGATTTGACTCTCATTTATTACCTCAACCGTTACGAACGATTGTTAATGGTAGATATACGGACCCATCCTTTTCTAAAGGAAGTAAGAGGCTCTCTGTTGGTGATCATAGGGACAATGAGTCCCATCCTGATAGGGATGGTAGTCATATGAATGATGATTTTGGCATTATCTGGTTGTCTGATTTTCTTGATTATATTTACGCGGTCTAGGTTCTGTTTGGTATATCGATTTTTTTAATTTCGCCGCAGCCAAAACGCATGAAGAGCCTCTTTACGACTTACTTATAGTGCTTTACAAGTAGGAGTTAATATGGTATTCCGATGACCTTTCGCGCGGATGACCCTATGCTGATAAGACTTCTTAAGCATCGTATATCAATTGCTCCCGATTTTTGCGAGGGATGGAAAGTGCAGTAAAAGGTGTCGTTTACCTCATTACTGGCGGACCATGCAGTGATGTGTAGTTTGGCTTCATTTTTTGAGGTGCGTCTGTGACAGAACTATTTGCCAAGCGTCTTTATTGCCACCTCAGCGCCAAATATCTGGCCTTCTCTTGCTATCGCATCCGCCGGTGTTGGTCGATCCCCATGCCGGTCTTGGTATTGCCTGAATTGGATGTATAGGTTCGGGCTCAATCTATCCGTGGCAAATCTGGTGCTTGTAGGCGCTTGAAGAGTACCTGATGCCCGCTGGCTAATTGTGCCTGGGGACAGTAAGTACGATTACCAGGCCGCGAGTGCTGTTGGATTGGACTTCGTGTTTCTGAACGGCTGGAGCGAGATGGTGGGCAGGAAAACTTGGGTAAAAGTTAATCACCTAAGATGCTACGAGAACATTGAATCCCTGCAGCTGTAAACTATTTAGTCAAACAAAGAGGTTGGGTCGTGCATGTTGTAATACCGGTTTTTTTTAAAGCTTCACATGGAGGGCTGCACGAGAATGTTCTCGCAACTGCTCGCTTCTTGATTGATAACGGCCACAAGGCCACTATTGTTTGCCCCTCTGGTCCATTTGCTGACTCGCTGGCAGGTTATGGCGTTGGCGTTATTCGAACTGACTATTCAGATCTTGAGTTAACGATTAAGAATGCTCTTAAAGTTCACGCTGTTGATCCTATTGATCTTGTGCATGCTCATCCCTTTGCTTCTCGTAAATTTGGCTTAGCACTGGCGGAACGGTTGGACGTACCCTTAGTGCTGACATTTCATGGCAAATATACTGACGATCTCCCTAGCTATATTGATAAAGTATCGGCAGTACTAACAGTGTCATCTGGCGTCCGTGATTATTTGCTGAGCGAGAACGGTAAGGCTCCAGAAAAGTTTCATGTGATGCCCAATGTCCCTGATACAGGCTTCTTTCAACCGCTCTTGGAAAAGCCCCAGAGTAATGAAGGTAAGCTGAGCGTTACCTTAGTCTCGCGGCTTGATAAAGATAAGGTATTTATCCTAGATGTCTTTGCAGATGCAGTGGAGT
>NZ_JBWDLI010000037.1:0-4279 GCF_056238625.1 Colwellia sp. F1 | reverse complement strand
CCACTCACGGCAGGAACTTCACCAGATCATCTACCAAGATATTCTAGCCTTCATCGGCGCCCATTAGGTCGTATCTTTACCCGCCGCTTCGCGCCGAAACGCGCTGGGCGTTTGACCGGTGACTCTGGAAAATTCCCGATTAAAATTAGATTTGGTCTGAAAACCCGAGTCTAGGTAGATCTGGGTGATGCTGCTATCGGTGGTGGTTAATAATATTTTTGCTCGCTCAATGCGGTATTCGTTAACCACTTGGGAGACATTACGCCCATAAACCTGATTAATCGCAGCGGATATCTGCCGCGCGGGTATACAAGCTTTACGTGCGAGCCGATCCAAGTTCAGATCAGGATCGAGAAATACTTCTTGGGTAGAGAGTAACACGTCTATCTTGTTCACTATGTTGCTGACATTCAGGTTTGTGGCATTCAGGTTTGCTGCATTCAGCCCCTCTTCCCCATCGTCATTGAGTTGGTTGTGAGATTTATCTTTTGGGACTGCTGCAGGTGCTTCTTTATCGTCTTGAGAGGGTGTTTCGTTAATCCTCGGCGCGATGCTCAAGCTCACCATAATCACTGCAATAGCGAGTATCGGCAGTAATACGGCATGGCCGATAGTGAGAATCGTCAGTGCATGAGCACCCGCAAAAAACTCAAAATCAACGACTAGAGCGCCATCAATACACGCCGACATCAAAAGCATCACACCCGCCATGCGTTCTGCTTTTAACGCCTTGTCGATATCGGAAAAGCGTACTTGCTCGGGAGGGAGCGACGTTTTAAACGAGGCATGAATTAGCGCGATACCGTATCCCACATAAAGCAGCGTCAACGCAGGATCTAGAGGCGGACGCCAGAATGGGTACGTCAGGGAGCCTAAGGTCACCAATACGGGGGGTATTACATGCCAGATTGGCAGCCTATAGCGTTGGTGTGCACTGGAAAAGCAGTACCAAGCGGTAACGGGAATACAGGACGCCAAGATAGGCTGGAATAAGCGCAACAGCGGCCAATCAAATGTCCAACGTAGGCCAACCACCGTCGTTGTTAACGCACATAGGGCGATAAAAACAAACGCCGATGGCGTGGATTCTTCACGGCGCATAAACAATAACACCGCCAATATAGACAACAGCAGGGCCACCACAAAAGGCAATGGAATAGCGATCATTTCCGTTCCGTTGGGTTTATTGATCTTTGCTTAACGCTCGTCATTTTGTCCTACATCCCTTTCCTGGACGTCCTCGAACCTGATCGAGGACGCAGACACGCTAACTAAGACGTACTTTTTACGCATCAACAGCCGCTGGATAGGAGAAAAGTATGCACTGGTATTTTGATGCTTGGCAGCGTTACGCACAATTTTCAGGAAGGGCATCACGAGCAGCTTTTTGGATGTTCTTCCTAGTGAACAGCCTTGTATCGATGGCGTTTGCTTTAGCGGAAACCTTCTATCAATCGACATGGAAAATAGAAGCGATTTACAGCCTAGCGATTTTTCTGCCCTTGTTGTCTTTAACCGTGCGAAGACTGCACGACACTCAGCGTTCTGCTTGGTGGTTGTCAGTGATCTTGATTCCCGTCATCGGCATGGTGATGTTGCTCATCTTACTAACTTTACCGAGCGAGCCACCTCTCACCGATATGGATTCCCCACAGCATGGTAATACGCTTTAAGTTGGAGAAGACAATGAAAGATGTTGATAACCAGCCCCATTTATTTACCCTCTTGTGCACACTGCTAGTCTTTTTAACATTGCCAGCTTACAGCCATGCTACTAATAGCCCAGGCTCGACGGTGCAAGATGAGCAAGTGATGCCAGGTGACATAAAAGGCGTGGTGATCATTGAATCACCAAAAACAGGCGCTTTATTACAGCTGCGAGGTATTGCCGGAAGAGGCATGCTCATTAGCAGAGAAACGCCTACCCAACAGCAGGATGAAGCCCACTGTGTATCTGTACCGATGCGTTTCGCCGCGGGTGACTTTGGCGGTTCTAGCATCGGAATTCGCTCAGTAGAGCCGATTCAGCTAGTGATTTATGACGACGAAGTCATGCAAAAACTCACCGCAGGAGACGAAGTTGTCAGTGAAGACTACGACATCACAGGTCAAAATGAAGCCAGGCTGGGTGATGTCAAAATCATATCTGGCTTAACACTCAGCTACGGCTTCGTGCTCAACCCAGGCGAATGGTCTTGGCTGTCAGTGTTCGGACAGGCTCAAAATGAAGTGAGCTGTGAGCGTCTCAATATCAATGGTACAGACCCCATTGATAGCGCACTGGGTAACAACAGGATTGCTTATGAAAGTGCTAGTAGTAGAAGACAATGTTAATTTAGCTAACTCTATTGCAGCCACTCTACTTGAGGCTGCCTTTAGCATTGATGTCGCCGACGATGGAAGAAAAGCACTCCATATTCTTGAGCAAGGTGGGTACGATCTGTTGGTGTTGGATCTCGGTCTACCTGAACTGGACGGCATCTCCCTACTGCGCAAGCTACGTCATCAGCAGAATACAATTCCTGTCTTGATCATCTCAGCACGAGACAGTCTTGATCAGCGCATACATGGCCTAGAAGTAGGTGCAGACGACTACTTATGTAAGCCTTTTTCACTGGAAGAGGTCGCAGCGCGGGCGCGGGCACTGGTACGACGCGCCATACACTTTGGTGGAGAAACACTACAATGTGGGCGCTTAGAGTTTCTTCCCGATGCCATGGAGCTGCGCCTAGATGGAAAACCTTTGCTATTGCACCGCCGAGAGTTAGAAGTTATGGAATACCTGCTGATAAACCAAAATCGCCTCGTTAATAAGGATCAAATTATCGACCGCCTATCTACCTCCGATGAGTCGGTTAGCTACGCTGCAGTAGAAACTTACATCTCTCGGATTCGTAAAAAAATTGGCTACGATTTCGGCTTAAAAACGGTACGCGGCCTGGGCTATTACCTGGAAGCTAAAGACTGCAAACCCAAAGACGTGAAAGCTCCTGGCGATGAGTAAACGCCAATCAATCCGCAGCCGGCTGCTTTTATGGATTGGACTGCCTTTCACTGCCCTTGCGATCTTGGCATTGATCTCTAGTCATCTGCTGTTATCTCGGCAAATTAATGCCACCTTTGATGACCTGCTACTTAACGCAGCCCAGCGGCTGGAGCGCCGAATTTACACGGTGGATGGTGAACTGCGCATCAATATGCACTACTTCAGCATTAGTACACTTGGCAGTAGAGGCGATGGGAAAATATTTTATCGCATTAAAGAGTCTGAAGGAGGCATGATCGCAGGCTTTAGCGGTTTATCAGATCCGCCCAAAACATCTCAAGAACCCATTTTTTATGACGTAGACTATGCAGGTAATGCATTACGCGCCGTGGCGCTTACACTGCCCTTTTACCGAGGCGATGAATCGGTAGACATTGAAATAGTGGTAGCCGAATCAAAAGAAGCGCGCCACACGCTCACTAATGACTTTATGGTAACGCTTTCAGGGTTAATGGCCGTAACAGGACTACTGGCAATTTCCATTGCCCTATTCGCCATTCATCTAGGTCTAGCGCCTCTGAGTACGGCAAGCCAAGCGTTACGACAACGTTCGCCCAATGACTTACACCCCTTGGATGATGCCGCTCCCAAAGAAATTCTGCCACTCATCCAGAGCATTAACCATTTGATGCAGCGAATGCGGCGCAGCATTGAAAGCACCCAACAGCTCAATGCCGATGTTTCGCATCAGCTTAGAACACCCATTTCAGAGATTCGCGCGTTAACCGAGGTATCGCTTAAAGCCCCCCTTCCCTCACCGGCGCAGACTAATCTAAAAGAGATTCAACGCATCACCGAACATGCCAGCCACACCGTGAAGCAACTGCTGAAATATGCCAAAACACGCAGCGAGTTGGTTGATATATCTCATTTGGAGAATGTCGATTTAGTAGCGATTTGTCAGGAAGCCTGCGCTCAAACGGCCCCTACTATTTATAAGCAAGGCCAAGAGCTCGCATTTGAAAAACATCAAGCAATACCTAATGTCATTGGCGACCCTATTTTGTTGCGCTGGTTAGTCACCAATTTAATTGAGAATGCCAGCTTGCATGCAGGTGGAGAGCATGTTTACCAGGGCGTCATCACCGTTGCCCTAACAGCTGACGTAGGCCAAGTAATATTAACGGTGAGCGATGAAGGCACTGGCGTAGATGAAGCACAAATCTACAAATTGACCGAGCGCTTTTTCCGCCACAACAAACACTCCCCTGGTAGCGGGCTGGGGCTGGCTAT
>NZ_JBWDLI010000036.1:0-4411 GCF_056238625.1 Colwellia sp. F1 | reverse complement strand
GTGGTTGCTACAGTCTCTGTGAAAGCGTCCAAGACCCTGGTTGCTTTAGCTTTAGAAACATCTGCTGAAGCAGCAATACGGTCCACAAGCTCTTTTTTGTTCATGAGTCTAGTCCTTAATTTGACTTAATTTTTGAGCTGCCCAGTGAACAATATATCGGTGGGTACGAAGTGGGACAACGATCTGTAACCGTGTTTAATTTTTTCAGATAGTCGCCACGAGGGTGATTTGCTCGGTAAGCTTGAAAAATTGCTTTTTCAGGCCAAACTTCAGTCGCATGGAAATAGGCCAGAAGTGCCCCTTGTTGATTGAGGAGCTGCCAGTGAGTACCGAATTCTTCGGTACATAGATCGGTATCTTCAGGTTTTGGATGGGCGGCACGTTTTTAAGATATGGCTTACATACAAAGCGTGTGATCCTATGCAACACTGTTGTAACGAAGCTACCCACATCTGCTATTTTAGCAATCACTGGTTAGGTTTTTTATCTTTAATACGAAAAGGTTAATTATGAGTTATAGCTACCTTCCTGGAATTAATAAAGAAGAAATGAAGTCTGCTAATAGACTTAACTTTGAAGAATATTTCGATACGTCAAGTGAGTTGTTGGGGTGGGATAGTCAAGCGCGTCATTATACATCTAAAGACTATGCAATATTGGATGATTTATATGTGGCTGAGTTTAAGAGTGGGGCTACATATGACATATTTTCACATAGTTTTTTTGACCCTTTTATTTTAACTCTTTATGATAAAAATGGTGATGTTGTAGCGATCGATCAGGGTGGTGGGGACTATGGGACGGATCATATATTCGGTTTTGAGGCAGAATATACCGGCGATTACTATATAAATGCAAGCTGGGATCAGGGGGTATATCATACATATGTATCTGTTAGTATTTATGAAGACTTAGATACTATTCCATCTTTTCAAGAACCCACACCTGACCCCACACCTGAACCCACACCTGAACCCACACCTGAACCCACACCTGAACCCACACCTGAACCCACACCTGAACCCACACCTGAACCCACACCTGAACCCACACCTGAACCTGTGCCAGACTTTGAGTTTGTTTTTGGAACAGGAGGTGACGACGTATTTGAGGTTGAGTACGGCAAGCATATAGATGGTGGGCAAGGTGATGACAGAATCATTGTGGAATTTATTAGAGATGAAGTTGTTATAGAAAATAGCTTCGTCGAAAAAGAGGTTGTAACGCCGGAGGGAGTTTTTAAAGTCTCAGAAATAGAATATATTGAACTCGATGATGGAGTGCTTTCATTTGACGATGAAAGCGAAGCTGCGGAAATTTATAGGCTATACAAAGCCTCTTTTAATAGAGAGCCTGATCATGAGGGGTTAGGGTATTGGATAGATAAAAAGGAAAGTGGTTTAGGTTTGCAAGAAATAGCCCATAGCTTTATAGGCTCAAAGGAGTTTGTGAGTAAGTATGGGGTTGGTTTATCTAATGATTCTTATATAGATGCTTTGTATTTAAATGTTTTGGATCGGCGGCCGGATAGTTCTGGGTACGATTATTGGTTGGATAAAATGGATAATGGCACTAGTAAAGCAGCTTTGCTGGTTAGCTTTTCAGAAAGCCAAGAAAATATAGATAACACCTCAGGCCAGATTCAGGCTGAGGGTATGTGGTTGATATAACTTAATTTAACGAACTAGGCAGCCTGCATGCACTTGGTGATGCTTATCTCTTCTCTTTACGGATTAGATGGTCTTTATCGCCTGTTTTGGGCAGGAGCCAGGCTGCTTTTCTTACCGGTAAATCTAGGATATCCAAATCGCTATGTATGACAGGCCCGCTTATCTATCTAGCTTGAGAAAAGTCTGAGCTCACAACAGTGCTTTTTTGTCTATCGCTATTTAAACGTTATTAAATAATGCTTAACGGATTGCGGTTTTAGGCTTTTCTCCGATCTGGGGATATGGCCATGGCGTTTCGTAAAGTCAGCGATATCGACCCCGCCTTAAGCGATGGCAACGTGATCGAATGGTAGTCCTTCGCGAGGGCGTGCTACAACAACATCAAACCCACATTTCGAAGTAAGGCGAATAATCTCAAACAGTAAAGCAGCTCTGGGTAGCGCGCCTCGTAGTTAAGTATTTTGAGTATTATCCAGGAGCGCAAGCGTCTAATGCCCTACAGACTAACTGGGCCAACCTAATCCCGCGCTTACAATTAACTATATCGTTTATGTAGAATTTAGTATGCAGACCTCAGTTCTATAGGCACATCTACATGAGGGAAAGGAAAAAGCTCAAAAAACCTAAAAGGCCAAACGAAACCGACTAATGGAATGGTTTATTAATGGAATGGTTTTGAAGGGGAAGGGGCTTATCCCTAAAAGAATAGTTGATTGGAAACCCCAAAAGGCTGAAAAGGCTACCCCAGTCACTCAAGTATCTGCAACATAGACATGCTCCTGCCCCATCTGGCAATCTCACCTTACTGCGTCTAACGCACATCTAAATGCTACTTTGTTGCCTCATTTAACAAGATTTCATAAATTCACTAGTTAACACTCTCCGATTGTTCCAATCGCGAAATATTCTATAGCGCGATTTTATTTATCTATAGGTCTATTCGACCGCATTGTTCAGTGTCTCGTGCTGTTAGTCCTGATTGAGCGTTTGCGCCAAGTCCGCCAAGCACTCATCTCAAAAAGTACGGGATAGGGGAGCATGCCGTAATTGTCATTTTCAACAATTGTTGCGACTAAACAATAATTGCTGCGACAATCTCTATGTTGAGTTTACATAGAGCGCGCCCTTGTGACCGTTTCTCTCAAACAATGCAGAACCTTTAGCTTTCAAGATGGCACTCTCAAAGACGAAGCTGAGCGCTTAGTCGTTTGGTGGTATGGGCCTATCTTCAAGAATAATCGCTTACGCAGTGTCCCTAAAATCCATGTCTTCTTGAGAACCATCGACCATGAGAATAACTTAGGAGGCGTGGTTAGACGTGAGACAGTCTTAACGCATGTGGGGCTATTGAGAATCGGTTCAGTCTGGGAAAAGGGCGTGAGTAACTCCCGTATTGCCTACGAGGAGAAAAAATTCCCCATTTCGTTCTCTCCAGGCGGCTGGCGAATCGTCTCCCTAGACGACTTGCACAAAGCAGGACGCAGCCTCTACACCCCCTTTCATGACGCAAGCTATTTACCACTAGACAGAAAGCACAAATCTTACCTGATTGAATTTGACCATACCGAATGGCAAATATCTGCTCATCCCTTGCACAGAATTTTTTGCACGCGTTTATGGCCGATCAACTGAAATTAAGCGAGTACTCGCCACTTACCCTTGGGAGCAAGTCAAAGAACGTCTTTATCGACCACTTAATGCGCCCGCATCCCCAGGTACATGGCCTGTCAGATTCACGTATCGTGTTCACAGACACGATGCGATTTTGCTCGCGCACATGCTGTACGATCCCTATGCTGAACAAGCTGCCAGAAATATTTATTCGCAGACTGAAGCCAGCTTCCCCCAAGATAAGATGCTTTTAAAAGTCACTCCATGGTTTCAAGGCAGCGGGGAAATCTCTGTTTCTGGCGTTCCAATTGATGATGGCAACTCATTTCTAGGCTTGCAGATATTAGGCTGTACCCAGCCCGATGGTGCCACGATCCACCGCGCAAGAGAGAAATCAACGACAGTACCAGCCACCGATGGCGACGATGCCCCCTCTCAGTTTCCCTATCATCAGCTTCAAGATATCCCCGATGTGATTGACTTTACGGATGATGACGAGCCCGACCATGGTTCTTCTTGGCTAGACCTACCTGAAGACGAATTCGTTATTTTAGGTAAGCCTCGCGCCGTCTTAGATAAACGATATACCCGAAAAAACGTGCCCGATACACGAGGCGTCCCTGTTCCTGGTGACGAAACGATTTTCTCCACCGGGGAGCCCCATGGGTCAGGGAAGGGAGTGGGACAAGCGCCTATTCATGCTCCTATTACACTGGAATCGCAGGGTTTTCTACGTGATATGTGGAATGCGCTTCTTTATTTACAATCAGCCTATCCCGCAACGATTCGTGGCGTTAGCTGGTTTACCTTTGAAGATGGCTTCAGTATTTCCCCCGACCCTCGTTTGATAAGCCTCGAACCTTTCGGAGTAGACGACGATGTGGAAACGTCCGTCGATAACTGGGTCTACATTGACACTCAGACCAAGGTGCCTCGGGGGGGGCTCGTCTTTAGGGTGCATGTGTTAGATCAAACGCTTTATCTCATGGAGATCCAACGCCGCCCTCCTAAACCCAGAGCTGACGGAAGTGAGGAGGTATCCAAACCTCCCTCCTACAAAGGCTTAGTCTTCACTCTGAGCCACCAGGGCAGCTTTGAACATTGGTTGCGCCAAGTGCTGTCTAACGTGC
>NZ_JBWDLI010000035.1:0-4787 GCF_056238625.1 Colwellia sp. F1 | reverse complement strand
AGCAAAATTACCGCATAAAAAAATAGCACAAGCGCTGAGTCTTGGCTTGTTAATTTATATTGCTTTTATTTTAGCTAAAATCACATGGTTAATTGTGCCTAGCACTAGCCAAAGCGTTGGGCATGAAAGCGCAGCAAGGGTTGCGGTTGCCCAGCAGGCATCAACGGCTAAAACACTTGATTTGTCAGCATTACAATCGTTAAATTTATTTGGTGAATACAACCAACAAGCGCCAAGCCAAACGGTTGAGCAAATTGCCTCGGCACCTGAAACGCGGTTACAATTAACCTTGTCGGGGTTAGTAGCCAGTGACGACGTGACTATTGCCGCGGCTGTCATTGAGCATAACCGCAAGCAAGCCACCTATGGTATTGACGATATTATCGAAGGCACGCGTGCCACCCTTGAACAAGTGTTGATTGACCGTGTTATCATTAAGCAATCTGGGCGTTTAGAAACCTTAATGCTAGATGGCGCAGACTATAACCAACCGGCGCAAAGTGTTACGCACAAACAGGCCAGTAAACAAGCAGCAAAAACCTCAGAGGTTAGCGGGCCTAAGGTGTCAGCGCCTCAGGGCAAGGCCAGTGTTGTTGACCAACGCACTAACGACAAACTAAAACAAGCAGCGGCGCAGTTACGCCAAGATTTACAAAACAATCCCGGTAAAATAACCGACTACCTTCGCATTGCGCCTGCACGTAAAAATGGGCGCATAGCGGGTTATCGTTTGTCACCGGGTAAAGACCCAACATTTTTCAAGATGTCGGGGTTAAAAGCAGGCGATGTTGCCATACAAATGAACGGGCATGATTTATTAGTGCCACTTGAAGCAGCACAAGCAATGTCAGCGTTAAAATCCGCGCGAGATATTGCCTTGTTAGTAGAGCGCGATAACGGGCTGATTGAAGTGTTGTTTAGCATTGAATAAGCCGGGTGTTAACTCGCCATAGTCATTTTTGTTTTTTACATTTGTTTTAACATAAAACACTCATAAGGAATTTTTCATGGGCACCACCTTAAACGCCATTGCGGTTCAACAAATACGCCGCAAGTTTAAGCAACTTAAAGCATTGGGTTTGGTTGTAGTGACGGCAATCAGTTTTAGCGGTATTTTTGCCATCGGCCAAGCCAGTGCTGCTGAGTATTCGCCAAGTTTTAAAGACACAGAAATTGTTGAGTTTGTTACCATTGTGGGTAAAAACTTGAAAAAAACCATGATTGTCGACCCTAACGTGCGCGGTAAAATCAATGTGCGCAGTTATGACTTGTTAACCGAAGAGCAGTATTATCAGTTTTTCTTAAACGTGTTAGCGGTGTATGGTTTCTCTGCGATTGAGCGTGAAAACAACATCATTAAAATTATTCGCAATAAAGACGCTAAAACATCCGCTATTCCGGTGGTTGACGGTAACAGCAGCATTGCGGGTGATGAAATGGTGACCCGCATTGTGGAAGTTAAAAACGTCACCGTACGTGAGTTAGTGCCACTTTTACGCCAACTGTCTGACCAAGCCGGTGGCGGTAATGTGACAAACTACGACCCAGCCAATGTGATTATGTTAACGGGCACCGCGGCCACCGTAAATCGTTTGGTCAATATCATTGAGCGTGTTGACAGAGCCGGTGACCAAGATGTTGAAATTATTAAACTCCAATACGCCTCGGCCGGTGAAATGGTACGCATCTTAGAGGCCATGAATAAGCCGGATAGCGGCAAAGCCGGACAACCAACCTTTTTAATCCCTAAAATTGTAGCAGACGACCGCAGTAACAGTGTTATTGTTAGTGGTGAAGTTAAAGCCCGTGAGCGCGCTGCCCGTTTAGTTAAACGCCTTGATAACGAGCTTGAAACCAGCGGTAACACCCGCGTGTACTACCTGAAATACTCCAAAGCCCAAGACTTAGTCAAAGTGTTGAATGGGGTCAGTAAAACCATTGCTTCTGAAGGGGGAGCGACCAATAGCCGCACCAAAAGCAACACCAGCACCGAAACCAGCATTGAAGCCCATGAGTCAACCAACACCTTGGTGATTACTGGCCAACCTGACATGTTGCGCTCATTAGAAGGCGTTATTCGCCAACTTGACGTACCACGGGCACAAGTACACATTGAAGCTATCATTGTTGAAGTATACGAAACAGACGGTGTACAACTGGGCGTGCAATGGTACAGCGAAAGCGGTGGTTTTACCCAATTTACTAACGGCATTGCGCCAAGCACCGGCATTGCAGGGGCGCTAAAGTCGGCCGAAGGCGAACAAGGCACCACGGTCATTAAAGAAAATGGCGACACCGTCGTTAACCCAGACACCAATGGCGATTACACCCTATTAGCACAGTTACTGGGTACGGTCAGTGGCGGCATGTTTGGGGTAATGAAAAACGACTGGGGCGCGATTGTGCAAGCGGTGAGTGCAGACACTAACTCAAATATTTTAGCCACGCCAAGTATCACAACAATGGATAACGAAGAAGCGTATTTTTTAGTAGGCCAAGAAGTGCCGATTATTACCGGCTCACAAACGGGCAGCAATAATGCTAACCCTTTCCAAACCGTTGACCGTCAAGAAATCGGTATTAAGCTATTGGTTACCCCACAAATTAACGAAGGTGACAGCGTACAACTTACCATTGAACAAGAAGTGTCGTCGGTGAGTGGCGCAACCGGGGTCGATATTTCCATTAATAAACGTGAAATTAAAACCACGGTCATGGTTGAAAGTGGCCAAACGGTTATCTTGGGCGGATTAATTGACGAAGACGTTCAAGAGAGCGAGCAAAAAGTGCCACTGCTGGGCGACATCCCTATTCTGGGCCATTTATTTAAATCTACCTCTACCAGCAAACGCAAGCGTAACTTAATGGTCTTTTTAAAACCCAAAATTATCACTGACGCCAACATGATGCACAACATGGCAAAAGATAAATATAACTTTATGCGCGCTGAGCAAATCCGTAAACAAGAAGAAGGCTTATCGTTAATGAATGACGAGCACCTGCCTATTTTACCACAATGGAATGACCAACTGGCTTTGCCACCGTCGTTTGAACAGTATCAAGCCACATTGCAGCAAGAGAAAGACGCCAACGCCACCCAAAAGGCTGTTGATAACGCCGTGGCTTCTCCTGCAGCCACTCCGAAAGAGACACAAGAATAATGTCAAGCGATGTAACTCAAGACAAAGACGCGCTGCTTGACAGCGTCGACAGCTTAGTGGAAGACCTCGTCAGCCACGCGCCTGCTGAAGGTGATGACACAGGTGAAACCTTAAGTGAGGCGCTTATCGAAGTGGCAGAAGAAACGTCAGTGGCTTGGCGCTTACCTTTTGCCTTTGCCAAGCGTTACAGCGTCTTGCTCAGCAAAGAAGACGAGCACTATGTGTTATATTGCCTGGCAGACATTAGTCTAGACACCATACTTGAAGTACGCCGTATTATTAAAGCGCCGTTTAGTTTTAATGTACAAACCGTGCCAGCCTTTGAATTACTGCTGACCCAAGCCTATCAGCGTGACTCCTCTGAAGCCCAACAAATGATGGAAGACATTGGCAAAGAAGTAGACCTCTACTCCCTCGCCGACGAAATGACGGAAAGCGAAGACTTACTCGAAAATGAAGACGACGCCCCCATCATTAAACTTATCAACGCCATGCTCAGCGAAGCAATCAAAGAAGGGGCCAGTGATATACACATTGAAACCTTTGAAATGGCACTTAAAATACGCTTTCGGGTTGACGGCGTGTTACGCGAAATATTAAAACCAAACCGCAAGCTCGCCTCCTTATTAGTGTCACGTATTAAGGTCATGGCGAAACTGGATATCGCGGAAAAACGCATTCCTCAAGACGGCCGCATCTCACTGCGCATTGGTGGCCGCGCGGTCGACGTACGTGTTTCAACCATGCCAACCGGCCATGGCGAGCGCGTGGTATTAAGGTTATTAGACAAAAACGCCGCCCGACTCGACTTAGCAGAGCTTGGCATGACCAATGACAACCGGTATGCTTTTAGCCAATTAATTGAAAAACCGCACGGTATTATTCTAGTGACCGGCCCAACCGGCTCAGGTAAAAGTACCACCTTGTATGCGGGCTTAACACAAATTGATGAAAAAGAGCGGAATATCTTAACGGTTGAAGACCCAATAGAATTCGCCATTGAAGGGATTGGTCAAACCCAAGTAAATACCAAAGTTGACATGACCTTTGCCCGCGGCCTACGCGCAATTTTACGACAAGACCCGGATGTGGTCATGGTTGGTGAAATACGCGATTTAGAAACCGCGCAAATAGCAGTACAAGCGAGTTTAACGGGCCACTTGGTGTTATCAACCTTACATACCAACACCGCCGCAGGGGCGATAACCCGTATGGAAGACATGGGCGTAGAGCCCTTTTTACTGTCGTCAAGTTTGCTTGGGGTACTGGCACAGCGCCTAGTGCGCACCCTTTGTCATCACTGTAAAGAAAGCCACCTACCCAATGAAGAAGAATGCAGTTTACTGGGGTTACCAAGCGACACCCAAGAAGTGATTTATCGCGCCACAGGCTGTAGCGAATGCAAACATAAAGGCTATCGCGGCAGAACCGGCATACATGAATTATTAATTGTTGATGACAATGTACGAGAATTAATACACAACGGGCAAGGCGAGCAAGCCATAGAAAAACACATTCGCACCAACACGGCTTCCATACGACGAGACGGCTTTGACAAAGTCATGGCAGGGCAAACCACACTGGAAGAAGTATTGCGCGTAACAAGAGAAGATTAGTGTCGCAATG
>NZ_JBWDLI010000034.1:0-5170 GCF_056238625.1 Colwellia sp. F1 | reverse complement strand
ACTGTCTCACGACGTTCTAAACCCAGCTCGCGTACCACTTTAAATGGCGAACAGCCATACCCTTGGGACCGACTTCAGCCCCAGGATGTGATGAGCCGACATCGAGGTGCCAAACACCGCCGTCGATGTGAACTCTTGGGCGGTATCAGCCTGTTATCCCCGGAGTACCTTTTATCCGTTGAGCGATGGCCCTTCCATACAGAACCACCGGATCACTAGAACCTGCTTTCGCACCTGCTCGACGTGTCTGTCTCGCAGTCAAGCACCCTTATGCTCTTGCACTCATTGCACGATGTCCGACCGTGCTGAGGGTACCTTCGTGCTCCTCCGTTACTCTTTGGGAGGAGACCGCCCCAGTCAAACTACCCACCACACACTGTCCTCGATCCGGATAACGGACCTGAGTGAGAACGCCAATGATGCCAGGCTGGTATTTCAAGGTTGGCTCCCCTCGAACTGGCGTCCGAGATTCAAAGCCTCCCAGCTATCCTACACAGGCAACATCAGCGTCCAGTGTGAAGCTATAGTAAAGGTTCACGGGGTCTTTCCGTCTAGCCGCGGGTACACCGCATCTTCACGGCGATTTCAATTTCACTGAGTCTCGGGTGGAGACAGCGTGGCCATCATTACGCCATTCGTGCAGGTCGGAACTTACCCGACAAGGAATTTCGCTACCTTAGGACCGTTATAGTTACGGCCGCCGTTTACCGGGGCTTCAATCAAGAGCTTCGGACGAATCCTAACACCATCATTTAACCTTCCGGCACCGGGCAGGCGTCACACCCTATACGTCCGCTTGCGCGTTAGCAGAGTGCTGTGTTTTTACTAAACAGTTGCAGCCACCTGGTATCTTCGACCGGTTCGGGCTTAGAGAGCAAGTCTCATCACCCTACGCCGGCGTGCCTTCTCCCGAAGTTACGGCACCATTTTGCCTAGTTCCTTCACCCGAGTTCTCTCAAGCGCCTTGGGATTCTCACCCTGACCACCTGTGTCGGTTTGGGGTACGGTCGCACATGATCTGAAGCTTAGAGGCTTTTCCTGGAAGCGTGGCATCAATGACTTCCTGACCGTAGTCAGTTCGTTTCGTGTCTCGGCCTTGAAGGGTCCCGGATTTACCTAAGACCCAAGCCTACTCACTTTCACCAGGACAACCAACGCCTGGCTCACCTAGCCTTCTCCGTCCCCCCATCGCAATCATGTCCGGTACGGGAATATTGACCCGTTTCCCATCGACTACGCCTTTCGGCCTCGCCTTAGGGGCCGACTCACTCTGCTCCGATTAGCGTCGAACAGAAACCCTTGGTCTTCCGGCGGGGGAGTTTTTCACTCCCCTTATCGTTACTCATGTCAGCATTCGCACTCGTGATACCTCCAGCGAACTTCTCAATTCACCTTCATCGGCTTACACGACGCTCCTCTACCGCTCACACATAGTGTGAACCCGTAGCTTCGGTACCTGGTTTAGCCCCGTTACATCTTCCGCGCAGGCCGACTCGACTAGTGAGCTATTACGCTTTCTTTAAAGGATGGCTGCTTCTAAGCCAACCTCCTAGCTGTCTGAGCCTTCCCACATCGTTTCCCACTTAACCAGGATTTCGGGACCTTAGCTGACGGTCTGGGTTGTTTCCCTTTTCACGACGGACGTTAGCACCCGCCGTGTGTCTCCCACGCTTGCACTCACCGGTATTCGGAGTTTGCCTCGGGTTGGTAAGTCGGGATGACCCCCTAGCCGAAACAGTGCTCTACCCCCGGCGGTGATACGTGAGGCGCTACCTAAATAGCTTTCGAGGAGAACCAGCTATCTCCGAGCTTGATTAGCCTTTCACTCCGATCCACAAGTCATCCAAATCTTTTTCAACAGATCCTGGTTCGGGCCTCCAGTTGATGTTACTCAACCTTCACCCTGCTCATGGATAGATCGCTCGGTTTCGGGTCTATATCCAGCGACTGTGTCGCCCAGTTAAGACTCGGTTTCCCTACGGCTCCCCTAAACGGTTAACCTCGCCACTGAATATAAGTCGCTGACCCATTATACAAAAGGTACGCAGTCACAGAACAAGTCTGCTCCTACTGCTTGTACGCACACGGTTTCAGGATCTATTTCACTCCCCTCTCCGGGGTTCTTTTCGCCTTTCCCTCACGGTACTGGTTCACTATCGGTCAGCCAGGAGTATTTAGCCTTGGAGGATGGTCCCCCCGTCTTCAGTCAAGGTTTCTCGTGCCCCGACCTACTCGATTTCACATGATCAGATTTTCGACTACGGGGCTATCACCCACTATGGCCGCGCTTCCCAGCGCATTCGTCTAATCAGTCACATGCTTAAGGGCTGGTCCCCGTTCGCTCGCCGCTACTAGGGGAATCTCGGTTGATTTCTTTTCCTCAGGGTACTTAGATGTTTCAGTTCCCCTGGTTCGCCTCTTACGCCTATATATTCAGCGCAAGATACTCATCTTATGATGAGTGGGTTTCCCCATTCAGAGATGCCCGGGTCACAGGTTGTTTGCCACCTCGCCGAGCCTTATCGCAGGCTTCCACGTCTTTCATCGCCTCTGGCTGCCTAGGCATCCACCGTGTGCGCTTCATTGCTTGACCCTATAACCCGAAGGAGTCTGGTATCTCGCAATGATAACGATTGCCGGATACGCTTGAGACGTATCACAAAACAATTACGTATAAACGTTTTAAAACGTTTATGTCAGCATGATATACATTGTTAAAGAGCGACTGCTATGCGCAGTGATAAGCGAGTGCTTTTTTCACATCAAAAGGAAAAGAAAGGTTTTTAAAAAAGTCTTTAAAGAAGCTTTTAAAAAGTCTTTTCTCTTCTTTCAACATAAAGAAAACGCTTATCACTGCGTATCAACAGCATTCTGATCAGGTAATTCATTGTGAGCGCTTACCGCGAGGGATGATGCATCGTTTAAGGAGGTGATCCAGCCGCAGGTTCCCCTACGGCTACCTTGTTACGACTTCACCCCAGTCATGAACCACACCGTGGTGATCGCTTTCCCGAAGGTTAAGCTAACCACTTCTGGTGCAGTCCACTCCCATGGTGTGACGGGCGGTGTGTACAAGGCCCGGGAACGTATTCACCGTGACATTCTGATTCACGATTACTAGCGATTCCGACTTCACGGAGTCGAGTTGCAGACTCCGATCCGGACTGAGACCGGCTTTTCGGGATTAGCTGACTCTCGCGAGCTCGCAACCCTTTGTACCGGCCATTGTAGCACGTGTGTAGCCCTACTCGTAAGGGCCATGATGACTTGACGTCGTCCCCACCTTCCTCCGGTTTGTCACCGGCAGTCTCCTTAGAGTTCCCGCCATTACGCGCTGGCAAATAAGGACAAGGGTTGCGCTCGTTACGGGACTTAACCCAACATTTCACAACACGAGCTGACGACAGCCATGCAGCACCTGTCTCTGCGTTCCCGAAGGCACCAAGTGATCTCTCACAAGTTCGCAGGATGTCAAGAGTAGGTAAGGTTCTTCGCGTTGCATCGAATTAAACCACATGCTCCACCGCTTGTGCGGGCCCCCGTCAATTCATTTGAGTTTTAACCTTGCGGCCGTACTCCCCAGGCGGTCGACTTATCGCGTTAACTTCGCCACAAAGTGCGCTAGGCACCCAACGGCTGGTCGACATCGTTTACGGCGTGGACTACCAGGGTATCTAATCCTGTTTGCTACCCACGCTTTCGCACCTCAGTGTCAGTGTCAGTCCAGAAGGCCGCCTTCGCCACTGGTATTCCTCCCGATCTCTACGCATTTCACCGCTACACCGGGAATTCTACCTTCCTCTCCTGCACTCTAGCTTGACAGTTCCGGATGCCGTTCCCAGGTTGAGCCCGGGGCTTTCACAACCGGCTTATCAAGCCACCTACGCGCGCTTTACGCCCAGTAATTCCGATTAACGCTTGCACCCTCCGTATTACCGCGGCTGCTGGCACGGAGTTAGCCGGTGCTTCTTCTGCGAGTGATGTCTTTCCTAATGGGTATTAACCACTAGGCGTTCTTCCTCGCTGAAAGTGCTTTACAACCCGAGGGCCTTCTTCACACACGCGGCATGGCTGGATCAGGCTTTCGCCCATTGTCCAATATTCCCCACTGCTGCCTCCCGTAGGAGTTCGGGCCGTGTCTCAGTCCCGATGTGGCTGATCATCCTCTCAGACCAGCTACGGATCGTCGCCTTGGTGAGCCTTTACCTCACCAACTAGCTAATCCGACATAGGCTCATCCAATAGCGGGAGCCGGAGCCCCCTTTCTCCCGTAGGACGTATGCGGTATTAGCCTGGGTTTCCCCAGGTTATCCCCCACTATCGGGCAGATTCCTATGCATTACTCACCCGTCCGCCGCTCGTCAGCGGGTAGCAAGCTACCCCTGTTACCGCTCGACTTGCATGTGTTAGGCCTGCCGCCAGCGTTCAATCTGAGCCATGATCAAACTCTTCAGTTTAAAATCATTGTGATGCTTACTCGTTACCCGAAAACGTAATATTTACGAACAACAAAAGCGCATCAAACTTGGCTCAAGGTTCAAACGAATTCATTCAAACTTTCGTTCTCATGACCGCTTGCCTTGATATTTGGTGATTTATCACCCTCATCGGCAAGCGCCCACATGAATTACCTGATCAAATTGTTAAAGAGCTGTTTTCGCTGCTGAACTTCTGAAGAAGTTCACTGGCTAACCGATGAACTGGCTTGCCTCAGCGAGGAAGGCGTATTCTACGCATTTCCTGGTGTTTGTCAATCACTGTTTTAAGTGAGTGAAGCGAGTGAGCGAAGAAAGCGAGATAACGATGCTTTCTGGCGTGGCTCGTTTCAAAAAGCGCTGGAAGACATCGAAGCATATTACTGCTGAGCTCTTCTAACCCTCTGACAAACCGAAGGTTTTCACCTTCAATCACCGCTGGTAACGCTGTGCGTCCCCGGCAGCGGATGCGTACTTTACGGATTCGCTGCCGTCTTGGCAAGGACTATTTATAGATAAGTGCGAAAAAGTTTTAAGCCAAGCCGTTTGGTGTTGGAAAGCACTTCGACGGCACTCCATTGGCGGTTACACTTATACCAGCTTGATAGCCCCCAACGCCCACCCCCATTCTGAGGTCCGTGATGAGCCAGCATCTACTAACTGTCGATTCATTACAGCGCGAAAGCGTTGACCAC
>NZ_JBWDLI010000033.1:0-5578 GCF_056238625.1 Colwellia sp. F1 | reverse complement strand
TGTATGAGTTTGAATGCAAAACTAACCGAACCCGACTCTGAGTTACACAAAAAAATATCTAAAAGAATTGAATCATTAAGTAATTTAAGCGATCAAGTTTATTTGATTAGTAAGAATCTATCTTTTTTGGAGCGCGCCGTTGAAGAAGATAAGAGTAGCTTAGTTGAAGGCGTTCTTAGTCAGTTGCATTTAAAATCCAACTTCTCTGATAGCTCTTCTGTATTGGCCTCTTTAAACGGAGAGCTGGCTTCAGATATTGAGTGGTCTCTTTCAAAATATTTAGATGCCATTAAAAAGAAGAAGATTAAAGCTAGTGTGGTGATCGAAAAGTTAGAAAAAAAATTAATTAGCTTAAGAAATGAAATCAACCCTCTTGAAATAAAAATGGGTGAGGTTTCTGAGTTGGCTGGTCTTAGAGATTTAATAGAAAAGGAAAAAGATAAACTAGTCTTAATTAAAGATAATAAAAAAAGAAAGTTTAACATTGCTTCGTCAAATGTTAAATGTAACGAGGAGCTTTACGAAAATTTTGAAAAAATGGTGTCCTGCTACTACAGAATTTGCGAAAGTATTGATATGCAAAAGGTAGATGAAGACTTGCTTGTTAGTGCTGATGTTTCAATAAACGAAGAAAGGTTTTATTCTTTTATAGATAGTTTTAATCGTAGAAAAAGTTTAGATGTTTTGTTGGGTGACTTAATTGTTGATGGTGAGTTAGATTTAAAGGATATGAATTTTATTGGTGACAAAGTGAGATATGTGGCCAGTAAGATTGAAAGTTCAGAAGCACCTTCTCTAAAAAAGAATGTGTCATATAAAGATGCATTTAAGAGGCTTTTCGATGATTATTTTGAAATAAATTATAAAGTAACATATAAAA
Organism: Colwellia sp. F1; assembly: GCF_056238625.1. Lineage (NCBI taxonomy): Bacteria > Pseudomonadati > Pseudomonadota > Gammaproteobacteria > Alteromonadales > Colwelliaceae > Colwellia > Colwellia sp. F1. The sequence continues at coordinate 4,698 of NZ_JBWDLI010000033.1, read as the reverse complement.
ATGATGATATTTTTAAAATGTCGCCTGGAAAGCGAGGCTTGGTTCTTCTTAATTTAATGTTTGAACTCAGTAATGCTTCATATCCTATATTAATAGATCAGCCAGAAGATAATTTAGATAATAGAACTATATATTCTGAGTTGAAAGAATTTGTGAAAAGATGTAAGAAAAAAAGACAGATAATCATGGTTACACATAATTCTAACTTAGTTGTATCTGCTGATGCTGAGTGTGCTGTTGTAGCAAACCAAAGAGACAAGGTGGTGGACGTGGAAGATAATCTACATAAATTTGAGTATATAACAGGGAGCTTAGAGTTAAGTTACGGTGAAAATTTGGTTGATAACTATCATAGGTTAAGTGACCTTGGTATAAGGCAGCATGTTTGTCATATTTTAGAAGGCGGAGTGCAAGCTTTTAAAGAGAGAGAAAGGAAGTATAATATTGCATAAGCCGCGCCTATGTAGAAATATCTTGGCAACAAAAAAACAGTAGTGATGCATGTTGGCAACCATGCTGCCCTGAGCCAAATGCAAGTCGGTCTTCATGCCGCCTATGCTGCGATTGCCTTGAGCTGAACCAGTCTGCTACAGCCTTTTGTGTGTCTACATTGTAGATCCTTTTTGATATCCATTGTATATACTGCTAGAATATCATTGTGTTCATTCAGAACACCGGTCTGGTTACCGAAGTAGCGAGGCTAGATGAGAAATAAACTAGGAGGAAGGAAGTGTCAGTCAAGGTTGAGCGCTGCATGGGACTGGTCACTTTCACTGGGAGATGAGTAATGAAAATTGCTAAGTGGGGTAATAGCTTAGCTCTTCGCTTGCCTGTAGCAGCATTACGGCCTGCAGGTCTTGATGAAGGTTCCGAAGTAGACGTCATTACTACTGAAGAGGGTGTGCTGATCAAGAAAGCTAGTAAACGAAAATATTCCCTTGATGATCTTCTAGCGCGGTCGCAGCCGAAGGATTTCCGCCTCCCTGATCAGGAGCAAATCGATTTCCTTGAATCCCCTGCGGTCGGTCGAGAGATCTTTTGATATAAGAGGTAAGTGACTCGATGGCAATGGCCTTTATCCCTAGCCGGGGTGATATCATCAGTATTAACCTGAATCCAACAGCCGGACATGAGCAGAACGGTTTTCGCCCATGTCTGGTTATTTCTGAGACGCGATTTAACGAGCATTCAAAGATGGTGGTAGTTTTGCCAATCACCTCTTCTGAAGCGCGGGCTGATTCGCCTTGGTCAGTGCCTGTGCAAACGAAAAGGGGCAAAAAGCGGATGATGGGTTATGTGCTGGCCTCCCAGGTGCGCACGATTGACCTTATGGCAGAGCAGAGAGAATGTCGTTTTGAGAGCGTAGCCACCTCCGAGTGTCTTGAAGAGGCCGTTGCTCGGTTCCAGGCAATTGTTATTCCTTGACTATTGGCTTACTGACGGCCTTCAGCAATCCTGAAAAACGTATTATTTTAATACATAGCGCATCAGCCAGTTTCCAATGGCTCCTTTTTCTGTTGCTGCAACGTGCATGAGCATTGTGGTCAAGCTACACACTGCTTGGTCTTAAAGTGCATTGAGGCTGGAAAAGCCTACTAATATCTCCGGCTTGATTAAGTATTGACGTCATCTTTTTACTCCTTTAGTGGGCTACGTGTTCGGTTTCGATTGGATATCTAGCCCATTGTATTTTAAGTGCTTTCTACAGATTGTTGCTCGTTTTCCAGATAGTGGCTTTGATCAGTTGACGGACCAATCTCAAGCTTCGCACGTTCCAGAATGTCAGCGGGTAGCTCTTTCTTCACGGAGACGCCAAGCTCTTTAAACTCATGTGCCTGCTTGATCAGATTACCTCTGCCGTTGACCAGTTGTCCCAGCGCCTTGTCATAGCTTCCCCGAGCACCGTCCAGCTTCTTACCAACGTCCTGCATGCTCTCAACGAAGCTGGAGAGCTTGTTATAAAAACGTTCGGCACGGCTAGCCAGTTCAGCGCTGTGCTTACTCTGGTTTTCAAATCGCCATAGCTGACTGACAATATTGAGGCTGGTCAGCAAGGTTATTGGGGTGGCGACCAGCACATTATTCTCAATGGCACGCTGATAGAGAGTGCTGTCATAGCGAACCGCCTCAACGTAGGCCGATTCAATCGGGATAAACATCACAACGACTTCAGGGGAGTTCAGACCCGGAAGATCGTAATAATGTTTGTCTGCCAGTTCTGTAATGCGTGAACTGACAGCCTTGGTGTGCTCCGCTAACGCATTTTGCCGTGAGAAGTCATCATCTGCGTTCACATACTCCAGATAGGCGTTGAGCGAGGTTTTGGCATCAATGACCAGATGACGACCCTGTGGCAAATAGATTACAGCGTCTGGACGGCGCTTTCCTTCCTCAGTATCAAAGCTCCTTTCGCGCTGATAATCATCCCCAGGGCGCAGCCCCGCACTATCGAGGACGTTTTCTAACATCAGTTCACCCCAGTTGCCTTGCACTTTCTTTTGACCTTTGAGTGCCTGGGTAAGCTGTGCTGCTTGATCGGTAATGTCCTTATTCAAATCCTGTAGGTGCCTTAGTTCTGTCCGCAGGCTGGCCCGCTGTTCAGTTTCCTGGGTATGCAGGCTTTCCACTTTGTCTCGGAAGCCCTTTATTTCAGTTTGGAACGGCTTGAGTAGTTCGGTTAGGTTGCGTTCCGAGAGAGATGAAAATGCCTTGCCTTTCTTATCGAGCAGCTCGTTAGCTAGGTTTTCGAACTCTACTTTGAGCTGCTTTTTGCTGTCTTCCATCCACTGCAACTGACGGCTGAATTGATGCTCCTTTTCTTCCATACGAGTTTGCAGCTCACCATGCTCGTTTTTCAGTGCATGGTAGGTGGTCTGAAGCTCTTTAAGGCTCTTCTGTGCAATATCTCGCTGTTCACGAGCTTCTTTGAGGTTAGCGTTTACCGCATGCAGGTCTGACTGGATGCTGCCGTTGGCTTCCCGTAACTCGGCAATTATCTGATAGGCATCATCAAGTTTTTTCTGATAGTCCTGGCGCTGTTGGGGCAAGGTGCTTTCGGTGGTGGCGAGCTTAGTTCGGGTCTCGTCGAGAGCCTGACTGCGGGATTTCAGGTCTGCCTGGGCGCTGCCTAACGCTTCGCGCACCTGTGCTAGGTCTTTATTGAGTGCGCCGAGCTTTTCTTGGGATGACTCTCGGAGCGACGTAAGCTCTTGATCGAGCGTATTGATACGCTGCTGAGCTTCTTGAAGGCTGGTTTCGCGTGATTCGAGCCGGGATTCACGGTCGCTCAGTCCAGATTTCAGTTCAGTGAGTTGCTTGTTTAGCTCATCTTGCTGGGTTTGACGGGCTTTGACCTCTTGCTGAGCCTCATCAAGTTGCGCTTTAAGGTCGTCTCTTTGTTGCTGGGCAGAGTCTCGGTAATCCGATAACTCCCTTCTAACGCCAGCCAACGCCTCTTTATCTGTGGCGTGCTCCAGCCTCACGCTCTGCAAGTTATCACGCTCACTATCCAGAGCTTTTTGCAGTGTAGATAAGTGCTCTTGGGCAGCTTGAAGGTCATCGGTGACGGCGGTATGCGATTGATTTAGCTGCTTGACATCAAATTCTCTGGCTTGAAGTTCAGCTTCTTTTGATTGGAGTGATAATTGAACGGCATTTTTACCCTTTCGCAGCGACGAAATGCGCCACTGCTGGAAAGCAAAGGTAAGCAATGCACCCAAGATAAATAAGGCGCTGCCGATAAGTGCAAGGCTTACGGGCTGTTCCATCGAGAACTCCTGATCTGACCAAAGGGCAAAGGGACTTGTTGGGCGAGCTGCCTGTATTGCGCAGTGAGACCTTTCATGTCAGGTTGTTACATTAAGTTAAGTTTCTGAACAATACCTCAGAGGGCTTAGGTTGTATGTAAGCGATCTCCTACAAAATTATCAATTATTGTCCATATTCGGCGTGATAAGACTGAGATGTATTCGCCGTAAAAAATACCCCGACAGCCGTTAATACACTGCTTATGATGCGAGAGGGCATTAACAAGAGTGAGAGCGATGACAACATCAAGCTGGCATGAAGGAAAGAAGAGGGTATTCGAGCACTTTGATTTAGAGGTCATTTCATTCAATAGCCACTATTCAGCAGGGTTAGCGGATATTAGTAGAATTTCGCTGATGTCAGGCGATGACCTCGTTCTTTCCAATTGTATGACACTAAACCTTGAGACCACCATCCTGGCTCCTAACAACAAGGCGGGTCAGACTTGTGCAGTGCAATTACTTACGACCAAACCGCATGAATGGGAATCGATGCGTGTCTCTGACATACAAATCAAAGAGGAGGATGGTCAGCCGCAGTTTGAAACAAAGGACAAAAGGCTGGTTCCGGTCATTAACGACGTGTTTTCGATAGGCTATCTTAATCGTAACTATCGGCAAGAAGGCTGGAGAGCGTTCGTTCATCTCCCTGTATATGTGGTCAGGGATTTTCAATTTGCCTTGGTAAATGGACTAGCGCCCTACGTCTGCCTGAATTTTATGCGCATAGAAAAGAGCCGAATGATCAAAACCATCCAATACGATTCATCAGAGGCTTACAATGATAACCGCTGATACTTGGCTGCTATGACCTGCATGTAGTTGCCATCGGCGGTGGCCATTCAGTTATCAGGCTACTCATTTGATAACGTCGGCAGAGTTTTATGACGCC
>NZ_JBWDLI010000032.1:0-5674 GCF_056238625.1 Colwellia sp. F1 | reverse complement strand
ATAGATACTTAACATCTCTTGTCGAACCCTGTCATGAATCGACATGCCGCTACCGTTAAATTTCGGAGGTTTACCGCCTTTTGTAGCAGTCACATAAATGACTTTCTTTTCATCATCAATATCCGTGACCTTCCACCTACGGCCACCAAATATTAAGTGCTGATCTTTAAGAATTAGCGAATCAACGGGTAGCGTTCCGAGATTTTTACTTCCGGCAACAACACGGAACTCCTCTGGTGTTTTAAATACAGCATAGAAGATATAGGAATTGGTTATACGTTCGCCTTCACTTCCTAAGACTAGTTCACCGCTATTTAGCTGCTGTATCAGCTGAACTGTCCCCATATGGGACAATAGTTGTTTGAAGTGCTGAATAGATATTTCTTTGAATGATCCTTGCTCACATAACAGAGAGTACAACTGGTCTACTCTAACACTTCCCCACTGTGCTATTACGGCAAGAATTTGGTGTAAAAATGTTGAGAGGTGCATTTGCTCTGTATCTGCTGGCTCAAACCAATTCTCTACGATAAGCAACCGTATCATTGCTAATGACTGAACCAGCTCTAATCTAAGACCATCTACAATATTTGATTTATCACTCAGTTCATTTTCAGCGATGAGCGCTCGTAAAATAGAGGGTGAATTTCTTCTACCGGATCGACCTAACCGCTGTCGTAAACTTGATACTGAGTATGGAGCTGTAACCTGAATAACAGAACTTACTTTGCCGATGTCGATACCCAACTCTAAGGTCATGGTACAAATGGCAGTAGTAGGTAGGGTTTCTTTTTGTAATCTGGATTCTAAATCTTCTCGCAGCTCTTTGGCTAAAGAACCGTGATGTGGGAAAAATTCATTCGGTACGACTTGCTGTTCGCATAAATCGCTTAACTGCGCAGCAATACTTTCTGTCCGGCTACGACTATTCGCAAAAACCAGATGAGAGTCACCTCTACAGAGTTTGAAAATTTCCTGACAAATCTGTTGTTCGGCAGAGGTGCGTGTTTCATCAGCCATAATATCTACCGGTTCTAAATATCCCTTCACTTGAAACTTAATAGTGCTTTGGTATTGACTGCTGGTAATGATTTCACAAGGCAGACTATTATTCGGCCTGAGAGAAAGAGGAACTTTATCAAGCTCTCCAAGAGTCGCACTTAGCGCAACCCGTGGAATGGGGTTGGTAATTCGGCCTGTAATATGTTCAAGACGAGCAAGTAAAGAGAGTAATTGCTGACCTCGTTCTGTTCCGATAAACGCATGAAATTCATCAATGGCGATATATTTGAGTGAAGTGAAGGATTGTCTTATCCACCCCGGTTCTCTGACTAAGAGGGACTCTAATGATTCAGGGGTAATCAGGAGAATGCCGGAAGGATTATTTCTGGCTTTCTTCTTTTTTGATTGAAGGCTATCACCGTGCCACGGCGTAACCTGCATATCGAGCATATCACTTAAGCTTTCGAGTCTGCGGTACTGATCGTTAATCAGTGCTTTTAAAGGACTGATATACAGAATGTCAAAGCCGTTTTCCTCTTCGGTTATTGCACTACATGCTGGTAGAAAAAAAGCTTCTGTTTTACCTGCCGCTGTTGATGCGCTAATCAGTACATCTCTGTCACCAGCTAGAATCGGTGCGATTGCCCGTTTTTGTATTTCTCTTAAATCAAGCCAGCCCTGATTAAACAACCATTTTTGTACACGCTTATCAAGGCGCTGATATTCCTCTATCATAATTTGAAGTCAGCTAATCCATAAGAATTCATAATTTTGTCAGCCTCTTTGTCCACAATAATTTCATCTGTATCACTTGGTCGATCTTCTTCAATCGCAATAGATTGAACTAACTGTGACCATTGCATAGATGGGTTTTGATCTAGTACCGCCAGCATATCTAAAAATGCCTTGATGGTATTTCTCGGTGTACGGAAATAGGCATCTCCGATAGTCTGGCTGCAATGATGTAGAAATGATTTCAATGCATCATCTGGAACGAGATATTTAGAAGTATCACCCTCGGCAAATACATGGCGTAAATTCTTCAGGAGAATATAGAGTTCTTCTGGTGTTAAGTTCGCTAGATGAAGTGCTGGAGAGGAGTAATCAATCACACCTGCTCGCTGTGCAAAGCTGTTTTCAGCTAAACGGGATTGCAGCGCTTCATAGCTATATAACCCTCTGCGGGGATCTAGTAAAAACTCAGGTGTTCCACTCAGTAGAAATCCAAGATATTCTGCCGAACCCTGAAGGCAGTCATTTAAAATTCGTAGAATCTGCTCATAGTTAGATGTACGTGCTTGTGTGCTGCTTAATTTATAAAGATTGACCATCTCATCCAGATTAACTAGTAAGCCTTCATAGCCGGCCTGGCGTACAAATAGACTCATAAGTTTTAGCGCATCATAAAACGAGTTGTCTGAAATAATCGTTCTGACATCAAGATCCCTTCGGGCATCAGTCTTCGTAGTGTATTCAGCACGTAACCAACGAATAGCATTTGATTTTAGCTCTTCATTATCCTGCTCATGACCGTTCCAGTAAGCATCAATGACTTTTGCAAAATCATACCCACCAACCAGTTCAGATAAAGATGCTAATTTTTGATGTATTACTGTTGAAACATCGGTGTTCTTTTCATCTGCTTCTTTACGAGCTTGAGTTACAAACCGTTCTACAACACTGGCTAACGCATTTCCATCCGGCTTATTTCGAGTTGCCAGATTTCTCATAAGCTCGGAATAAAGATTTCGCGCCTGACCTGATGAAGCATGTATACGTCGATCAGGTGAAAGGTCCGCATTGACCGTAACCAGTTTCTTTTCAAGGGCAATAGAACGTACTACGCTCAGGAAGAATGTTTTCCCTGAGCCATAATCACCAATGATTAGTCTGAATGCTGCACCACCTTCAGAGATTCTTTCAATGTCCTTAAATAAAGCTTTGACTTCATTACTTCTACCTACCTGAATATGCTGAATCCCAATCTTAGGAGTCACGCCTGATTTCAGTGATTGAATGATTGCGTCACGCTCTTTTAACCGGATACGTTTTTCCATAAGTTTAACCTTCTATTTCTTCTACGATTTCCTGATCGATATAAATTGCGTCACCATCCTCTTCAAGTACCGCCGCATCCACTTTATCAAACGACCAGTCATTAATAGTTTCCAATGCTCCGCTAACCATCAGCCCTAAATCACGGCACAGCACTTCCACTTCTTCACGACTCCATCTATCTTTTCGTAGCAGGCTTTCAAACAAACTATAATGCTGTTTATCAATTCCGATTTTTTCCTCTGTATTTGCACTGTCCGTAGTTGAGTCACCGGATTCATTTATAGGTTCGTCCTCCACAAATATTGCGCCCAACATGCTTTGTACATCTTTAGTTTCTGATTCATGAATCGCTAGGAGACTTTCATTCAACTGGAACGAAGTAGGAGCTGAAGAAGCGGTTTCTGTTTGTGAGCTTGAAGGTCGTAAACCAGCTTTATTTGATGACATTCCATGAATGTCTCCAGTAACAAGGGTTTTATCAAGACCTAGTAAGGTATAGAGTTTTTCAAGTTGTTTGATTTCTTCTGGTTCAATTTTTCCATCAGCCATCGCCACACCGACAAGTATGCGGCTAACCGCTGCTTTTTCTGTTTTACCTAATGTTTCCAGTCTAGCTTTCAAGCCTGTGATATTTGAAGGTGTATTAAGTCTCCAAACCAAGTAGGCGTGTAGTGATTGTTTTTCGGTAGGTGATAGGTTGGTATCGTGGTCAATGAGCTGAGTTAATAAATTTAATTCTGCCTGATCGACATGAGAATCAATTGTGGCAACCATTGCCCCTAGACGGAGTGCCATGCCCATTTCACTATAAGCCCTGGATGGCTCAAAGTATTTGCCGTGTCCTTCAGGAAATAGAACTAACTTTCCATCTGCGCTCGTCTTAGTGTGATGGTAACGAGTATCAGGAGCTATGCCATAACCCGCTTTTTGAGCAAGGTTCTGAATTAAATAAGCTTCTTTTTTATTGATCTTGGAAGGCAAAGGTGATTTGGTATATGCCCAGAATTCCTCAACATTAACCAGCCCTTTTTTTGTTGAAATAGCATCATCTGCCCATTTCTTAAATTCACCTAATCCTGGCGTAGCTCCTAAATCACTGAGTTCGTCAGGCAATAACAATATGGCTTCAATGTCTGTCCGTGAAGCATCCGGTTTGGCGAGATACCTGCTATAAGCATCTAGTTCTGCTGTACATTTATCTGCAATTTCAATCAGCTTATTTACAGGACCTTTTAAATTACTTGGATCGGGAAGATCCTGTTGAGGCAAGGATATACCACGTAGAGAGGAGCTAGCGGGATGATACTCAATCCTTAGCCGTGTTTTATTGGGTTTAACAACAATGCCGTCACCATGTTTTTTACTATAGAGGAGTGTAAACATCTGGCTGAACTCATAACCACAACGCCGTGCCGGTTTCTTTAGATTATAATCTGGATAAAACCGAATCCAAGCCAATGCCAGTTCGGCGGGAATGGGCTTTTCATCATTTACCGTAGTGGCAAGTCGATGTTTAAATAATAGCGAATCTCTTTGAGGTGTTTTTTCCAATTTTGGATGTGATACTGCGTGAGGGCGTAGTAGACACATGATTTCCAATAGACGCGTTGAATAATTTGAAAAAGAGCGACTGCCTCCGTAAATGTCTTTTAATCGAAGTACTTCGTCAAATAATGACTTGAACTCAGCATCATCCACTGACTGTTTAATTGAATCAACGGTAACACGCCTTTCAAGGCCATAGAAATAAATAAAAACATAACCCAAGGGTGTGTCTGGATCATTTCTATTACCGGATAGCCAACTAAGGAAAGCTCCACGCCCTTTAGGTGAGAGCGATATAAATTTAGGCCAATAGCCTAAATTTTCATCTTCAAATGAGGAAGGTTTGTTTTCAATTTTTAGCGAATCATCAACTAATGAGGCTTCAGTTCCATACCCGTCTAATGAACTGAGCTTGCCACCATAATAAAAATTCCCCCCAGTAAAAGTTTGTTGTCCCTTTATGGTGATCGATTCGCCGGATTTTATCCATTTTCCCGGAGTCTTATTTTTACTTTTTTCTTCATCATAGCCATATGAAATACTGAAAGTAGCTAGATCATCGTCATCATCACCTTTACTGTTCGCCACAACCCGATTGTTTGTAGTCATGGTTACACCGAATTCATTTTTGGAACTTGGTCTATTATTCTTCTGAGCTTGTTGTTTTGAGGACGTTGCCATCATTGCTTTGATGACGAAGTACAAAATTACTGCGCCTCCTACTAATAACCAAAATTCCATATTCGCCTCAGTTGTGATTTTTCGGGGAATGCACAGTCGTTTTTGCTGCCGTATAACAGATATTAGGCTGCCTATCTTATGATTGAATGAACACGCTGGCACTTTTTTCCGGCAAATGCAGCCTGCCAGATTCTCCCAAGTCTATGATCCTTTAAGCTATTAATGATCATCAGACTGTATAGCCAAAATTCGCGCGACTGCTGCATTTCCAAGAATGACCGCTTTGGGTCGAAAACGGACTTCTAGCAAGGTGTCTCATCGCAATAACCGACTCCGCTTACGTTTATTCAACAACCTGCAACTATCAAAATCTATTTAGCCTAAAAGC
>NZ_JBWDLI010000031.1:0-5716 GCF_056238625.1 Colwellia sp. F1 | reverse complement strand
GCGCTAACTCGTCTTCGAGCATGTAAGGGACAGCCGCGCGCATAGCTCGTGTCGACTTGGTTGGCACGGTTAAGCGTTTTAACAGCACATCACTGCCAGGCACCAATACCTTTACCACACGTTGTGCCGCTTTGTCAGTTAACTCACTTAGCTGCTCGGCATTGGCGACTAGGCCACTGGCAATAACTTCTTGCTCAAGAGAGTTAACGATCAACCAAGCTATGCTGTCTTGGGCTTGGCTCCCTAGGCGTATATATAAAATTTCGGCCATTAATTTCGTCCTACGGTACGGCTAAGTACACTAATATTGGTGTTGTCTGTTATTTTCATTACCGAGTTCATGGCAAAAAAGCTATTATTAAAACTGGCACTTGATTTTAAATTAAAGTACTCACTGTCAACAACAAACTGATCTTTTTTATCGTTAAAATTTTCAAGCTGCACTACCGCGGGTAAATTATAAAACGTGTCGAGTGACGAAAAACCTTCTTCACCTCTGGCGCTTAGTATATCTTGCGCTTGTGCTAAAGTTGACCCCAACAAGGCTTGAAGTAACTCAGGCTGTTCACTGTCAATGGTGTTAATGTTCACCTTGTGTATTTCGGTGGCAGGAATAACACAAACGTAAGGTTTTATCGCATCAATAACAGGCGGAGTAAAGTGCTGTATTACCCTTAGTTCATTAACACTAGCTAAATAATTGTTGGCGGCTAAATAGGGAAATTCACGCGCGGCATAGTCGTTATCTTCAGCGCCGCCTGCACTGCTTATGCCACTGTCTGCGTCGAGCCAGTCAGTTAGTGCATCGGCCATTGACTCGGCTTCAAATTGGCTAACGTTGTCTATTTGTAAGTTAATCAGTAATGCTTCAAAGGCAAGACGGGCAGGGGTTTTGTTGTTATTGCGGTTATTGCTATTACTAGAGGTATTATCGTCAACAAAAGGCGCACGTAATGCATTTAAGTTTAAACAACTTTGTAAGTCAGTTATTTCACCGGATATTTCACCAAAGTCAACTGGGTAGGTCGTTTCGCCTTCGGCCCAAATTTGGTTTAAATGTGTCACGTTTTTATCTAGCTGAAAAGCCGTTATTAATACTCGTTTGGTAAAAGCTTCCGCGCCCATTGCGTACCAGTATGCTTGTTGGTTAAAGGTAATGTTGGCACTGCGTTGCATTTGCACTTGTAAGCGGGCTGTCATTTGGCTAGCAATAACGGCACAAAGGGCAACAATTAACATCACGGTAATCAGGGCAACGCCTTGGTGTTTGGCTAATTTTTTTGTCAACATGGTTATGATCCTAGCCCTAAACTTGAAGCGGTTGACGTTTGTAGCTCGCCGTCACCAGCCACTAAATATTGACGACGAATAAGGCCGTAATCTTTGGTGTCTACTTCAATGGCGATGGCTAAGGGGAGGGTGCTTTGTTCCCACAGCTTTTGCCAGTCTTTGCCATTATAGTACTCAAATGTTACTGCGGTTACTGCACTGAGCAAAGGCCGTACCTTGGGCTCTTCACCAACAACAGAGTCAACAAAGTTAAAGTGCAAGCGCTCTAGGGTTTCTTCGGTTAATCGATACGCTACCGCTTGCATGTCGCTGCGCGGTAGCAATAAGCCAGGGTTAGTCCAACCGTGTCGGACAAAGGCAATGGCTTGCTCTTCGCTGGCGAAATTGTCGCTTGAACTTTGTATTAAGCGTGCCTGGGGTGACTCACCATTAAGGCGCATAGTACGCCGTGATATTTGGGTCAGGTCACGTTCAATAATGGTAAAAGCGCGTTGCAACTCGTTTTGTCGCTCGCTACGCGCTGCTGCTACCTTGTCACCCTTAAGTACTGAGTCAAAAATGGTGAAGCTAGACAGGCTTACCAGTGAGAAAATAGCAATAGCAATTAATACTTCTAATAAGGTAAAACCTTGGTGAGTAGTGCTTTTGGGTAAATTAGGTATAGCAGGAATGTGCGTTTGTATCACTAACATACTTATTCAACCTTAGAAACATAAGTGGTTAAGCTGGTGATCGCCAGTTCGTCATCTTTGTGGCTTCTCACTTCTATCACGATAGCGCGCATGTTGTCGTTAGTCGTTTTGAGCACTTTTTTATGCCAAAACCATGACCTTCCCGCCAGTTCAACTTCACCTTTCTCATTATTTTTAGGTGGCCATTTTTTTTCTAAGTTGGCGTCAACTAATTGATTTGATGCGACCCAGTTAGCAAACATTTTTGTTTCTAAGTAGCCTAGGTTACGGGCATTGTTATTAGCCGTACTAAGTAGGGCGATACCAGCGATAGAAAATACCGCTAATGCCAACATTACTTCAATTAAAGTAAAGCCTAAGGGGTTGGCAAGCGTTAACTTTTGGCGCTTAGTGTTGTTGAGCGTTTTGCCTGTTTTAGTCATCTAACACTGGGCCTTCTATGGTTAACGGTATGCTATAAATGCCGGTAACACGATAAGCAAGCTCTGACAAGTCATCATAAAGTGAGGCTTCTTCAGTAAAGTGAAAGGTAAGGCTAAACGGGGTGATGTCCCCCCCTGATAAAATATACACTTGGGGTAATAATATTTCTTCTTCTTTCGCTTTTTTGGCTTTTTCGATGGCGGCAAATGAAAGGTATTCTTCATCTTCAGCTGTAAATACCGACGAGTCGAACAGTAGCGGGTCTTCAATGGGTAAATCGTCGAGTTCTAAGGTGAAAGTAACGCGCTCAGGTAATTCTTGGCGGGCTAACCAATCTTGCTCGGGTATTTCACTCCACTTAACGCCGTCGTAGCCTAAAAATTGATAGCTGTTTTCATCAAAATATAAACCTAACTCAATGTTGTTGAGTAAGCCATAGTGCGCGGCGCTTTCAAACAGTGCTGCAAAGTCATGGCTGGCTTTTTTTAACGTGTCTTCTGGGCGCTTTGTTGAAAAATTAAATTGCACCGCAGAAATAATTAAGCCAATTAGCGCGATCACCACTAAGACTTCAAGCAGGGTAAAACCTTTGGTTTTGGTGGTAAAGGGTTGTGTCAAAATATCTCTTTCATCCGTTTTTTAATCTAAATTTAGTGCGCTTTTCGCTGTTACTGGTATTCGCCTAGGTTCCAGTTACCTATGTCGTCTTCACTGCCTACTTCACCGTCTGGTCCAGCGGTAAATACATCCATTTTGCCATGTTCACCTGGGTTTAATAATAAGTAGTCATTACCCCAAGGATCTTTAGGAAGGCGCTTAACATAACCGCCATCTGGAAAACGACGGGGAATTGGCTCCATGTCTGTTTTTTCAGTTAAGGCTTCTAAGCCTTGCTCTGTCGTTGGGTAGTCGTAGTTGTCTAATTTATACATGCTTAACGAGCTTTCTAATGCGGTGATGTCTTGGACCGCTTTTTGTAACTTGGCAGTGTCTTGGCTACCCATTAAGTTGGGCACAACCACACTGAGCATCATGCCGATAATAACAATCACCACCATTACTTCTAATAAGGTAAAGCCTTGGTTGTTGTTGATTTGTCTTCTATTTTTAAACATTGTCTTTTCCTAATTACTTTATTCCGTTTCCTGAACTTGATTCAGCATCTAATTTTTGCTCTTAATAATTAACCATTAACCATTAACCATTAACCATTAACCATTAACCATTAACCATTAACCATTAACCATTAACCATTAACCATTATTTCTGCTCTTATCCACCGACAAACGTATTTAACTTTAATATCGGCTCTAATATTGCCATTACAATAAATAAAACAACTCCAGCCATCACTACCATTAATGCAGGTTCAAAGGCTTTGATTGAAATATTCATCAGGGCTTCAAATTCTTTGTCTTGGTTGTCGGCAGCGCGGCCTAACATTTGCTCTATTTCACCACTCTTTTCACCACTGGCGATCATGTGAAGCATCATCGGTGGGAATAATTTAGTTTGCTCAAGCGATAGATGCAAGCTTGAGCCTTCTCGCACTTTGTCTGAAGCGAGTTTTACTTGCTGCTTTATATATAAGTTGTCGAGTACTTCACCTGAAATTTTCATGCTCTCTAATAATGGTACGGCACTGGCAGACAGTATACTGAGTGTTCTAGCAAAGCGGGCGGTGTTTAACCCTTTAACTACTTTACCAATACCAGCAACCGTGATTATTTTTTGATGAAAAATCATTAAGTATTTCGGTTTTTTTAATAGCTCTGATATAACCAGCATTAAGGCGGCAATAAATAGCACGATTAATAACCCGTTATTTTGTAAAAACTCACTGCAAGCAATTAAAAACTTAGTGGTACCGGGTAAGTTTGCACCCATGTGTTCAAATTGGCCGACGATTTGTGGTACCACTTTGGTTAATAAAATAGCAATAACACCAATAGCGACTACGGTCATAATAACGGGGTAAACCATAGCTTGAATTATTTGTGAGCGCATTTGCTCACGCTTTTCGGTGTAGTCAGCGAGGCGGTTGAGTACCTTGTCTAAATGGCCTGATTTTTCACCCGCTGCTACCATAGAGCGATACAAATGGTTAAACACTTTAGGGTATTCTGCCATGCTTTCTGCTAAACCATAGCCTTCGGTAACTTTAGTGCGTACGCCCATCACCATACTTTTTATTCGGTTTTTTTCACCTTGTTCAGCCACTGCCATTAAAGACTCTTCTAACGGTAAGCCAGACTCTACTAACGTGGCAAGTTGGCGTGTAATTAACGATAACTCTGCTGCTGATATTTTACCTTGGTTTCCGTCTTTACCTGCGCTTGACTTGCCAGCTTTGTTTTTATTGCGGGCTAGGGTAGGGGACACTTCCGTTGGCATTAAGCCTTGCTCACGTAATAATGCACGTGCTTGCCTTGGGGTGTCGCCTTCAATAACCCCTTTTTTTGTTCTTCCTCGGCTGTCAACCGCAATATAATCAAATGCTGCCATAGTGTTTAATCATTTCTTTTGTCTGTAATACTAACCTTCCTGAACTTACGTCAGGATCTATGTTTTGCTTTTTCGCGTTTTGTTTTCCCGTCTTCCTGAACTTGATTCAGGAGCTGTTTTTTCTTTTATCACGTTACTAAAAACCGAGATTCCGTATTAAATAACCTACGGAATGACGGGAGTGGTGGCTGTTTGCTTTTGCTCCTTTTCCCGTCTTCCTGAACTTGATTCAGGATCTATGTTTTGCTGTTATCACACTTGGTTTTCTCGTCTTCCTGAACTTGATTCAGGAGCTGTTTTTTCTTTTATCACGTTACTAAAAACCGAGATTCCGTATTAAATAACCTACGGAATGACGGGGGTGGGGCTGTTTGCTTTTGCTCCTTTTCCCGTCTTCCTGAACTTGATTCAGGATCTGTTTTTTCTTTTATCACGTTACTAAAAACCGAGATTCCGTATTAAGTAACCTACGGAATGACGGGGGTTGGGGCTGTTTGCTTTTGCTCCTTTTTCCGTCTTCCTGAACTCGATTCAGGATCTGTTTTTTCTTTTGTCACGTTACTAAAAACCGAGATTCCGTATTAAGTAACCTACGGAATGACGGAGTTGGGGCTATGTTTTGCTCTTAATAATTCAACATTAACCCTTCAAAATTCAACATTATTCCTTACCTTTTCACCATTGCGACACTAATCTTCTCTTGTTACGCGCAATACTTCTTCCAGTGTGGTTTGCCCTGCCATGACTTTGTCAAAGCCGTCTCGTCGTATGGAAGCCGTGTTGGTGCGAATGTGTTTTTCTATGGC
>NZ_JBWDLI010000030.1:0-5752 GCF_056238625.1 Colwellia sp. F1 | reverse complement strand
GCTCGATAACGCTCGTCGTTGCTCGTTGTTTGCTACGCGCACGGTAGCGATGGAGCAGCCGGACACTGCGTGGCAAACCTTTGAAGCATGGGATTTAAAGCTGGTGAGTCATCCTGGTGTCTTTGGTCACGGCAAGGTCGATGAAGGCACGCGTTTAATGCTCGATAGCGTTGAGGCTAGCTTGCCCAAAAAGCCGCTTAGCGTGCTGGATATGGGCTGCGGCGACGGCATTATTAGTGCTTGGCTTGCAGCGCGAGGTCATCAGGTCACCGCCGTAGATGTCAGTGCGTTTGCGGTGGAGGCGTGCCGCCGAACGCTAGCAGCCAACCAGCTTAGTGGGCGAGTGCTTGAGAGCGACGTCTATTCAGCGCTTGGGGGAGAGCAGTTTGATCTGATAGTGAGTAATCCGCCGTTTCATCAGGAGCGCGAGATTACCTATGGCCCTAGCGCACGGCTGATTTCAGAAGCGCCCAATCATTTATCGGCCAAGGGGCAGCTCGTGTTAGTGGCGAATGCCTTTCTGCCTTATCCTGATGTGCTGGAAAGCACCTTCGGTGGTTTTGAGACCTTGGCAGATAATCGGCGCTTTAAAGTGTATCGAGCCGCTAAATAGCAAGCGCCACTGCTGAGACGACTATTTACGTCTATGATGCCATTTGTAAGCCTTGTTTCGGCTACACGTGTAAAAGGAAATGGAAATGACAGGAAGCGTTCGTACGACAGCGGTAATTGGCAGTGCATTGATCTTGGGCGGTTTGTTAGCGCTGGGGCTGGTGTGGGGAGGCAGTTACTTCAAAGGGGCTGCGGAGGTTTGGCAGCAATCTTCACGCAGCGTCACCGTACGTGGCTTGGCCGAGCGAGAAGTGGCGGCAGATATGGTGCTATGGCCACTCAACTATACTGTTAATGCCAATTCGCTTTCTGACTTAGAGCGGCAACTGTCCAGCAATGAGCAGTTAATTCGCCAATTTCTGGATGACCGTGGTTTCGATGAGGACAACGTAAGCGTCACGCCACCGCGTATTACTGATCAATTTAGCAATATGTATGGTGGCGAACGTCCAGACGAGCGCTATCGCGCTGAGGCTACGTTGTTGCTACGTACTGATAATGTTGCTGGGGTGATAGATGCGGTGCCCCAAGCCACAGCGTTGGTACGTCAAGGCGTGCTGTTGTCGCCTAGCTATGAATACCGCACTGAGTTTTTGTTTACTGGCTTAGATGACATTAAGCCTGAAATGATTGCTGAGGCGACAGCTGATGCACGTAATGCAGCCCAGCAGTTTGCCGAAGACTCTGGTAGTGGTGTTGGGGGAATACGCCAAGCGACCCAGGGCTACTTCTCGATTGAAGATCTTGATAGCTATACACCCCATATTAAGCGAATCAGAGTCGTCACTACGGTGGATTACGCGTTAGTAGAGTAGTCTTTGCCGCCTCAAGTAGACGGTGATTTCATGCCCGGATAACGGATCGCTGTGACGGTG
Source organism: Colwellia sp. F1 (assembly GCF_056238625.1). NCBI lineage: Bacteria > Pseudomonadati > Pseudomonadota > Gammaproteobacteria > Alteromonadales > Colwelliaceae > Colwellia > Colwellia sp. F1. The sequence goes on along the minus strand of NZ_JBWDLI010000030.1, from coordinate 4,265 downwards.
TAGAACGTCTCGCCATTGGGTGTGAGTACCGTGATATCGTCGTCTACTTCTTTCCCGAGCAGTGCTTTGGCCATGGGGGCGTCGATGCTGATCCAGCGTTTTTTAGTATCGATTTCGTCATGGCCAACAATTCTAAGATGAATTTGCTCTCCGCCTTCATCTTCCAAATCTACGTACGCGCCGAAAAAAACCTTGCTGGTGTCAGCGGGTAGGCGATCAACAATTTGCAGTTCGTCCAGCCGTTTTGTTAGGTAGCCAATACGCGCGATAACGCGGTTTAGCTCTTTTTTGTTATAGGTGTAAAAGAACCCCTCTCTGTGCATACTATTTAGATGGTGCTTTTTATTGACACCTAAAAAATTTTAGTCTATATGTGAAAAAACCCCTAAAAAAGTACTATTTGATGCCCTTTGTTCATAAAATCCAAGTCCGCTACGTGGATGTTGCCAGTAACAATATTTATTTATTGCCGGCTGTTTATACTGAAAGTGGGGTGATTACATCTCATTTAAGATATTTAGCTTGGTTTAGTTATAAGAGTGAGCCTTGGAAAGAAAAATCCGTCTTTTCGCTTAGGCTTTTAATTTCTTATATCAATTCATTGAATGGGGAAGTTAGAGCAATTGATTTGTTAAAATCATTCACGAGGTCTCTAGTGACGGGGACTATTGATTACGAAAGTTGTAAAGATCCTATGGGGTTATTTTGGGTGCCGCGCACGACTTTCGATGTGAACAATATTTTATTTCATGTCACACACTACACGGATTTTTTGGCTAGACAGCCTGAGTATGAAACCAGTCGGATAAACCCATTTGTAAAAGCAACGGGTTATGAAGAAAGATTAAACTGGTGTGCATACTACAATAAAAATGCTAATGTTTTTTTAAATCACCTAAAAAAAAGGTCGAACGCCTATATTGAAGTTGGTCAAACGAGGGCTGTGAAGGGTTATCGAGATCCTAAAATAGATAATGATAAAGTTGTTAAATTTCCTGATGAAAAGATGGATGCTCTTTTACAGGAAGGGTTTAGTTACCCTCAAGGAATAAATTATAAATATCAACTAATGACTATGCTGATGAACTATGGTGGTCTTAGGAAAAGTGAGTTGTTCCATATTTACGTTTCAGATATTACAGTTCATCCTGAGCGAAGGGATGAAGCTTTAGTAAGAGTTTATCATCCAGAATATGGTCGGTCCCCACTGCCGAATTATAAAAATAGAAGAGAGTACCTCCTAGCAGAGACGCAATATAAGCCAAGAAACTCGTATCCGCTTAGTGAGAGACTTCATGCAGGCTGGAAAGGTGCTCTTCTTACAAGCCGTGCAGGCTTTTTCGAAGTGATTTTTAATCCACCTAGTATGGCAAAGACTTTCTTAGCGGTTTGGGTGAAATATATCAAGTACCAGAGAATAGAGCCTATGGCCAGCTTTCACCCATTTGCATTTACTAAAAATGATGGCGGTCCAGAAACTTTAAAAAATTTCCAGCGCGCATATAAGAGAGCAGTAGAAAAAATTGGTTTAGAATGTAGGAAGGAATTTGGTACTACTGAGCATGGACATAGACATGCATATGGGTATAGAGCAAGAAAGTTTGGTTTGAGTCGCATTGAAATTCAAAAATCTATGCATCATAGGAGTCCTGACTCTTGTCTCGTTTACATTAAGCCAACCAATGAAGATATTAGGGGAAAAATGCGAGGTGCTGATGAAAATGCGTAGCCTTAAGATGGTTAATGTAGATCAAGATATTCTTAAACTGCCTAAGGCCACATTTTCTCTCCAGGAGATGAAAATGCTATGTAAGAAGCATGGCATTAAAAACTCTGTTGATTATAAGATGCGTTACAAAGAAATTCCTGGTTTGGTTTCTCATCCAGAAAGGATGTTTCCAGAAGAGTGGGTTAGCTATAGCGACTTTTTTGATATTTCAGAATTTTATACCTATGAGGAAGTTGTTTCTAAAATAAAAGATGTAGGGATAAAGTCTCAGTCGGAATATAAAAAATATATCAAAGGCTTTGATGACCCGAGGTTTCCATTTGACCCACAAAAAGTATATGAAGAAAAATGGAAAAATTGGTATAAGTTTTTGAGTAAAGAAGAGCCATTCAATGTCGAGTTTATACTGCCTGAGTTTAAGCAGTGGCGTGTGAAAATAGACGAATTTATGAAGCAGGCTTTGGGCGGAAGCTCTAAAAAGTCCTATCTATGTCGATTTGTTAGGGTTTATATAGAAAAGCATGATAATAGCACAAGTCCACAGGAGTTTCTAACAAAGCAAAAAGTCAATATAAAGCCATTTAGAGATGAACTCGATAAATTCTCAACTGACAACATGAGAAGAAACGTCATACTTTCAATAAACGAATTTTTTGAATATATCATTGCGACTGATCTAACTGTGGAGGATGAAGAAACAGGAGAAGTATTTAGGTTGATGGATGCCCGAAATCCATTTGAGTTTATGCTGACTGATTCTTATGTTTCATCGCCTGGTAGGAGTGAATCAACGAAGCCTTGTCTTCAATACCACTTTGTACGGAAAACACAGTCATGGATTATTCCTGAGTCAGCAAGAAATTTTCGCGACCTGAGACATCTCCACGAGTTCGATTCGGATTGGGTAAGAGTGGAAAGTCACATTATTGACAAAGATGATCCAGACTGTGTTTACAAGAAGGTTGGGTCTTACTGGTATTTGTGGGTACCGATAGACTGGTTACACACTTTTGCTTTGACAAAGGTTCCTCTTCGGGGAAGGCAGATCGCATACAATGATTCGGGTGAAGCCGACGAATACATACCAGTGATTGGGGAGGCTGGACGAATTGCTTGGGTAAAAAATTATTCCGAAATGGCAGGAATGACTAAGTCGCAGTCTTTTATTAAACGCTACCCTGATGACCAGATCGGGATGTTTGTTACAACCAATAAGACCTCGTCTAATAATGGCGGATATTCTATACCATGGTTGCCAGAAGACCTTGCGTATTGGTTGATTAGATTGAGGGAGTGGCAGGAAAAATATAACCCTATTGATCTCCCTACTAGCTGGTCGCAGTGTAAGAGAACTAATTTAAACGAAATTCAGTTAAAGTCTAAGGGAGTTAACTGTTTTTTGTTTAGGGCTTTTGGGGATATTGAGCCAAAAAATGTTGGTACGGCTTTGACGAGCAGGTTAGCAGCAGCTATTTATCATATACAACCCTCACATCTTAGGCTTTCGGAATTAAGTGGTTTACCCAATAACATATCTTGCTATAAGTCTCCATACACTCCTCATTCAATGAGGGTTAGCTTGATAACAGCTTATGTCATGGAGATGGGGATGCCAGTTGAAGTTGTCATGAAGGTCGTGGGACACTCCTCGATTGTCATGTCTATATATTATTGCAAAATATCTCATGGGGAAATAAGGCGACGACTTGAGGAAGGTGAGAAAATTGCACTTCAAGCTGAAGTTAAGGCGATTCAGAAAACAGTTGAGTCCAATAAAATTGAGTCGGTAAAAAATCAGTTGGTTTCTAATAATGAAGACATTCTATTGTCATTAACAAATAGTGTCCCTGCAGGAAATTTTGTATTTAGAGACTATGGCATTTGTCCATTTGCAGCCTCACGCTGTGATGATGGAGGAGACCAGGTCGGTGCTACAAGAGTACGGGCCCCTGTGCCTATGGGGTATCTGGGTATGCAAAACTGCTTTAGGTGCAGGCACTTTATTACGGGGCCTGTTTTTCTGGGTGGCTTAATGTCGGTTGGGAACGAGATATTGTTCACCTCTAACAAACAGTCCGAAAAATGTATGCGGCTACAAGACGAAATCTCTACAATTACTGAAAGATTAGAGCAGATAGACCGAGATGAGTATATTGCAAATGCAAAAGGTATGAAGTTTGATCAGGCTGAGAGGGTTTCTCTTGAGGCAGAACAAAGAAAGCTGGAGTCAGAATATGAGAGTGCAGCTAAAAAAATGGATATGTTTCTGTGTGATTTGCAGTCCTGCTATAAGCTAATTCGGATGTGCGTATCAACTGTTAACGGTATCTCTTCTGATGTGGAACGTGGGCTTTCGCTTATTAAGATGCCAGACTCTGAAATGGAAATTGAGATAGAAGAGGTTTCCTATTTTCAGCAATTGCATGAGATTTGCGAGAATGCAACAATCTATCATTCGGCGGATGCCGCCGTTGCAATAGCTCCAAGGTCTCAGTTATTGGACAGAATGTCGGATTTTAATGAGCTACAGCCTAAC
>NZ_JBWDLI010000029.1:2219-5758 GCF_056238625.1 Colwellia sp. F1 | reverse complement strand
GTAATTTTTGTCAAACTTTTTGACAGCGATAAATCGCTTAATAACGACGTAATTAACCGCGACGTGTAGGCTTTTCTACACGAGCTTTTCATTACTAAGTTAGTAAGTGACTTTAGCCTGTCAATACAAAACCACTTGGGTGTTGTATGGTTAAGCCTCACGGGCAATTAGTATCAGTTAGCTCAAGGCCTTGCAACCCTTACACACCTGACCTATCAACGTTGTAGTCTCCAACGACCCTACAGGGAGCTTAAAGCTCCAGTGAGAACTCATCTCAAAGCCTGCTTCCCGCTTAGATGCTTTCAGCGGTTATCAGTTCCGAACGTAGCTACCGGGCAATGCTATTGGCATAACAACCCGAACACCAGCGGTTCGTCCACTCCGGTCCTCTCGTACTAGGAGCAGCCCTCTTCAATTCTCAAACGCCCACGGCAGATAGGGACCGAACTGTCTCACGACGTTCTAAACCCAGCTCGCGTACCACTTTAAATGGCGAACAGCCATACCCTTGGGACCGACTTCAGCCCCAGGATGTGATGAGCCGACATCGAGGTGCCAAACACCGCCGTCGATATGAACTCTTGGGCGGTATCAGCCTGTTATCCCCGGAGTACCTTTTATCCGTTGAGCGATGGCCCTTCCATACAGAACCACCGGATCACTATGACCTACTTTCGTACCTGCTCGACGTGTCTGTCTCGCAGTTAAGCTGGCTTATGCCATTGCACTAACCGTATGATGTCCGACCATACTTAGCCAACCTTCGTGCTCCTCCGTTACTCTTTAGGAGGAGACCGCCCCAGTCAAACTACCCACCAGACAGTGTCCCCAAGCCCGATTAGGGCCCTAGGTTAGAACATCACGCATACAAGGGTGGTATTTCAAGGTTGGCTCCACAAAATCTAGCGACTCTGTTTCAACGCCTCCCACCTATCCTACACATGTAGGAGCAATGTTCACTGTCAAGCTATAGTAAAGGTTCACGGGGTCTTTCCGTCTAGCCGCGGGTATACGGCATCTTAACCGCAAATTCAATTTCACTGAGTCTCGGGTGGAGACAGTGTGGCCATGATTACGCCATTCGTGCAGGTCGGAACTTACCCGACAAGGAATTTCGCTACCTTAGGACCGTTATAGTTACGGCCGCCGTTTACCGGGGCTTCGATCATGAGCTTCGTCCGAAAACTAACCCAATCAATTAACCTTCCGGCACCGGGCAGGCGTCACACCGTATACGTCCTCTTACGAGTTTGCACAGTGCTGTGTTTTTAATAAACAGTTCCAGCCACCTGGTTACTTCGACCCTCTCCAGCTGAGGAAGCAAGTTCCATCACCAAAGAGGGCGTACCTTCTCCCGAAGTTACGGTACTATTTTGCCTAGTTCCTTCACCCGAGTTCTCTCAAGCGCCTTAGTATTCTCTACCTAACCACCTGTGTCGGTTTGGGGTACGGTTTCTATATATCTGATGCTTAGAAGCTTTTCCTGGAAGTATGGCATCAACTGCTTCTGCTCCGTAGAGCATCGTCTCGTGTCTCAGTCTTAAGGTCGTCCGGATTTTCCTAAACAACCAACCTACACACTTTCACATGGACTACCAACGCCATGCCAGCTTAGCCTGCTCCGTCCCTCCTTCGCAATATATAGAAGTACAGAAATATTAATCTGTTTCCCATCGACTACGCGTTTCCGCCTCGCCTTAGGGGCCGACTTACCCTGCCCTGATTAACATGGGACAGGAAACCTTGGTCTTTCGGCGGGGGAGTTTTTCACTCCCCTTATCGTTACTCATGTCAGCATTCGCACTTGTGATACCTCCAGCAAACTTCTCAATTCACCTTCAACGGCTTACACAACGCTCCCCTACCACTCGAGCATATCGCTAAATCATCTTTGCTCGCATTTCCTGCATCAAACCGACTCCTTTGAAGGACGCTTGACCGATTTTTGTTACTTTCTCGTTGAGAAAAAATCGTTACTTAAATAACTTAGTGATATGCTCGAATCCGCAGCTTCGGTGACTAGTTTAGCCCCGTTACATCTTCCGCGCAGACCGACTCGACTAGTGAGCTATTACGCTTTCTTTAAAGGATGGCTGCTTCTAAGCCAACCTCCTAGCTGTCTATGCCTTTCCACATCGTTTCCCACTTAACTAGTACTTTGGGACCTTAGCTGGCGGTCTGGGTTGTTTCCCTCTTCACTACGGACGTTAGCACCCGCAGTGTGTCTCCCGCATATCACTCATTGGTATTCGGAGTTTGCAAAGGGTTGGTAAGTCGGGATGACCCCCTAGCCTTAACAGTGCTCTACCCCCAATGGTGTTCGTGCGAGGCTCTACCTAAATAGATTTCGGGGAGAACCAGCTATCTCCCGGCTTGATTAGCCTTTCACTCCGACCCACAAGTCATCACCGCATTTTTCAACATACGTGTGTTCGGTCCTCCAGTTGATGTTACTCAACCTTCAACCTGCTCATGGGTAGATCGCCGGGTTTCGGGTCTATACCCTGCAACTAAACGCGCAGTTAACACTCGCTTTCGCTACGGCTCCCCTAATCGGTTAACCTTGCTACAGAATATAAGTCGCTGACCCATTATACAAAAGGTACGCAGTCACCCTCAAGGGGCTCCTACTGCTTGTACGTATGCGGTTTCAGGTTCTATTTCACTCCCCTCACAGGGGTTCTTTTCGCCTTTCCCTCACGGTACTGGTTCACTATCGGTCAGTTAGTAGTATTTAGCCTTGGAGGATGGTCCCCCCATATTCAGACAAAGTTTCACGTGCTCCGTCCTACTCGATTTCACTTAAAGGTGGCTTTGGTGTACGGGACTATCACCCTGTATCGTTGTCCTTTCCAGAACATTCCACTAGCGCCCAATAAGCTTAAGGGCTGATTCGCGTTCGCTCGCCGCTACTGACGAAATCTCGGTTGATTTCTTTTCCTCGGGGTACTTAGATGTTTCAGTTCTCCCGGTTCGCCTCGTTAACCTATGTATTGAGTTAACGATACCTAGCTTATGCTAAGTGGGTTTCCCCATTCGGAAATCGTTGGCTGTAATGGTTTTTATCACCTTACCAACGCTTATCGCAGATTAACACGTCCTTCATCGCCTCTAACTGCCAAGGCATCCACCACATACGCTTAGTCACTTAACCATACAACCCCAAATGTTTTTGTGTTTGAACTGTTATGCGTCGTTGCACTGCATTGCTCGTTCAGTCATGTGGTGAACCACACTCCCTTACTCGCGCTTTGTGCGCCTTGCCTAACAATTAAAACCCTGCAACATTAATTAATCCTGTTTAAAACAAATCAATTATGTTTTGGACTACTCGGTGACTAAACCGAGTTAATTGTAAAGTCTGACATTTTCACGTACTCAACAAACATAATGTTTGTGATGAGTTACTTGATAAAACAATAATTATCGAGTAGATAATTATTGAGTTTTGATAAACATCCTTGGGAGAATGTTTATCGCTTTGTTGGTATTTATACTTTGTGCAATGTTCAGCGCGACACTGTTCATTGCGATATAAA
>NZ_JBWDLI010000029.1:0-2119 GCF_056238625.1 Colwellia sp. F1 | reverse complement strand
TTTGTTATCATGTAATTTGTGTGAATACTCGTAGAGCAAAAGCTCTCATCAATTGGTTTTACTTCAAGATAAGGAGGTGATCCAACCCCAGGTTCCCCTAGGGTTACCTTGTTACGACTTCACCCCAGTCATGAAACACAAAGTGGTGACCGTCCTCCCGAAGGTTAGACTAGCCACTTCTTTTGCATCCCACTCCCATGGTGTGACGGGCGGTGTGTACAAGGCCCGGGAACGTATTCACCGTGGCATTCTGATCCACGATTACTAGCGATTCCTACTTCATGGAGTCGAGTTGCAGACTCCAATCCGGACTACGACAAGCTTTGTGGGATTCGCTTAACCTCGCGGTTTCGCTGCCCTCTGTACCTGCCATTGTAGCACGTGTGTAGCCCATCCCGTAAGGGCCATGATGACTTGACGTCGTCCCCACCTTCCTCCGGTTTATCACCGGCAGTCTCCTTAGAGTTCCCGCCTTTACGCGCTGGCAAATAAGGATAGGGGTTGCGCTCGTTGCGGGACTTAACCCAACATTTCACAACACGAGCTGACGACAGCCATGCAGCACCTGTCACAGAGTTCCCGAAGGCACAAGTCTATCTCTAGTCTCTTCTCTGGATGTCAAGGGATGGTAAGGTTCTTCGCGTTGCATCGAATTAAACCACATGCTCCACCGCTTGTGCGGGCCCCCGTCAATTCATTTGAGTTTTAACCTTGCGGCCGTACTCCCCAGGCGGTCAACTTAGTGCGTTAGCTGCGCCACTCACGTCTCTAGGACACAAACGGCTAGTTGACATCGTTTACAGCGTGGACTACCAGGGTATCTAATCCTGTTCGCTCCCCACGCTTTCGTTCCTCAGCGTCAGTATCTGTCCAGGTGGCCGCCTTCGCCACTGATGTTCCTTCCAATATCTACGCATTTCACCGCTACACTGGAAATTCCACCACCCTCTACAGTACTCTAGCTACCCAGTTCAAAATGCAGTTCCAAGGTTGAGCCCTGGGCTTTCACATCTTGCTTAAATAACCGCCTACGAACGCTTTACGCCCAGTAATTCCGATTAACGCTTGCACCCCTCGTATTACCGCGGCTGCTGGCACGAAGTTAGCCGGTGCTTCTTCTGTTGTTAACGTCACAGATAATGCTTATTAACCATTACCCTTTCCTCACAACTGAAAGTGCTTTACAACCCTAGGGCCTTCTTCACACACGCGGCATGGCTGCATCAGGCTTGCGCCCATTGTGCAATATTCCCCACTGCTGCCTCCCGTAGGAGTCTGGGCCGTGTCTCAGTCCCAGTGTGGCTGATCATCCTCTCAAACCAGCTAGAGATCGTCGCCTTGGTAAGCCATTACCTTACCAACTAGCTAATCTCACTTGGGCTAATCAAATGGCGAGAGGTCCGAAGATCCCCCCCTTTGGTCCGTAGACATTATGCGGTATTAGCAGTCGTTTCCAACTGTTATCCCCCACCATAAGGCATATTCCCAAGCATTACTCACCCGTCCGCCGCTCGACGCCAAAAGAGCAAGCTCTTTTTCGTTTCCGCTCGACTTGCATGTGTTAAGCCTGCCGCCAGCGTTCAATCTGAGCCATGATCAAACTCTTCAATTAAAAATCGTTTGTGAAGCTAAAAGCTTCTGCTCAATGAATTCTGTCGTGATACTTACCTAGCTAATAAAAGCTGAAGTAAATATCGCATTACATATATAAGTATACTTTCGTATTTATAAATAATACTTGCGTGAACATCATTCATTAAAGCGTTTTTTGTCAGACAAGCTGACTTTGTAAAAACAAGTTAATGTGAGTATCCACACAAATTGCATGATAACTGATTGTTAAAGAAAACTTGTTAATTAAGCACTTAGCTTAAATAACAGTAGATAAGAGTCGCATTCGCTCATTATCTTTTTGCTAACTTACCGTTAGGTCATTTAGCGTTGCTCGTTGCTGTTGCCCCGAAGCAGGATGCGTATCATACGCTTCCAAGTTTTAATGTCAACGTTTATTTTCATTTTTTTAAAAGTTTATTTAAAACTTTCAAAACCTGTTAATAACACGTTAAGTTAACTTATTTACTTAAAAAGCACTAAGATAACTTATTAAAACGTCCTGTTG
>NZ_JBWDLI010000028.1:0-9208 GCF_056238625.1 Colwellia sp. F1 | reverse complement strand
ACTTTATAGTATTGTGATGACCTGCCGCGCCAATGACATCAACCCTTATTACTACTTCCTGCATTTATTTAAAACGTTGCCGAGCAGAGATGTGGGTGATGATGACTTTACCGACTTAATGCCGTGGGATGTGCAGCTAGACTTTGATTATAGCTAAGCGCACTGCTTAAATGCGCGCTTACTTTTTTCCTACTGCGATGCTAAAGACTTATTGTTAGATGCAATGAAAGAGATGTCTGAACTGCAAAAAGTGGATAAAGGAGCCAGATCATTTGAAGCATTCGAAGGGGCAAGCAAAAAGACTGAAGAACTTAGGAAAGTTTCAAAGATCTTGGGGAAGGCATTGGCTGAGGCTTACCCTGTCCAAGCTAAAAAACTTATTGAAAAAGAAATAGTTAAACTTAAAAATTATAAAGAAGGAGAGGAGTTAATTGACAAGCTGAAAGTTAATTTTGACCATTGTAGGAAGAAATTAGGGATATAATAATTAACCCCAGATCTGCTTAAGCAACAACCATAGAGTTAAGCTCTATATCACTGATATTAATGGGTGGCTTATCTTTCTTTAAACAATAAGCCACTAATCCTGCGACTAAATTGAGCATGAAACCATTAACACTACGATGTCTGTAAGCGCGTAATTAGCCCCACATACCAATGTTAATGGTATCTATGCATAATTACCTCAGCATATTAACTGGAGGTAATGATGAAAAAACAGCAAAAAATAAAACACTGGCAAGGCATCTTTGAGCAGCAAAAATCTAGCGCGTTAACTACCATTCATTTTTGTCGTGATAACAAGATTAATCCATCCACTTTCTATGCTTGGCGTAAACGCCTTGCTAGCGAAATACCAACGGCTACCAATTAGATTTCGAGTGACCTTAGCGCACCAAGCACTAGCCAATTTATTGGGCGTACTGTGTATACCATTTCACATATTCACCTCCAAAAAAGTCACCTCAACCGTTTCTGGGTAGATTAAAATAAATGTATTGCATTATTACTGGGTACCCAGTAACGTAAAATAAACTTTTTCAAAACACAAAAAAAAACAGATAAATCACCTGCATAAATACCCACACCACAAAACAGACATAACAAATTAAATTCAATCACTTAGAAAACAAACAAAGGAGCATGGTGAATAGTCTCGCACAAAAAAAACACCAGAAGATAATCAATTATTAAACATAATTCTTTGGCTAGCTGAAGCTTCCCTCAGCAACGTACGAATTATTTCTGCTTTCAATAAATCCCTGAAGTTAAAACCCAGGGATTTTTAAGATTATTTTCTAAATGTTATTTATTGATAAGAGCTAATTCAGCATCTTTGTTCAAAACAATCCACCATCTGTTACCAAAGTCAGTGTCATAACCAACTAATATTTCATTATCACATGATGCAGGGCGAGCTGGAGCAGTTAACAGGTAATTTTCATCCCATGCACTATCAACAACACATTCTGCTGGTGTTGCCGCAAGCCAGCCATCATCTTTGATAGCAAGTTCAATCATAGAAGCATCTACTGATTCAACATAAGTAAATTCTACTGCGTAGCTATCTGAAACTGCATTTGAAATGTCCCAAGATTTGGTTGCTGTTGCTGGTAATGTAACAACAGGTTTTGGAGCGCCTTCTTCGATATTTTTTAAATCAGGTCCTGATAATGAATAAGGTAAACCAGCTTCGGCTTCCATATCTTTCTCAACTCCATAATCATCTTGGTACATACCTGTTTGGTTTTGAGTACCACTTACAATTAGAATATCTGAAGCGGTTGCATCTGTAGCTGGGGTCCAACTTAATGTTACGTGCTCTTTCAAATCTATGGTTGTTTCAGGAATGATCATTTCACCACCTTCTTCATCAGGAACAACGCGGTAGGCTGCATTTAAGTTTGGTGACCAACGTTCATGTACTTGATATAACCATTGGTAAGCTAAGCGTACTAAATCATTTAAGCTTTCTGCGCGAGAGAACCCTGGTGTAAAGCCCATATCACGCTCACGTGTATCGGTACGGTTAAAGGTATCATTACTACCACCCGCTAAATTAGCGTAGGTACCGTCATCGGCATAACATTCATTTGTTAAGTAATTTGGCTGTAAAACCATGACCGGGCGAGTATCTTGGTGGATGGAATTTGGGTAAATTACAGTCTCACAACGGTTGGTGGTACGTGAAAATTTATCCATTAACTTCCAGTCTGCATCGAACGCATCTGAAGCATCATTCGAGTGTGCGGTGTGAGTAGCAAAATAAGATGCATAATCAATACGGTCATTATTAAACGTTAATACTGATGAATTAACATCGTAACCAGTATCTTCTCCTCGATCTGTTTGGTTCTTTTGTGAAACGATCATTTGTACTAAATCACGCTCACCGTAACGAAACTCATAACCTTTATAAGAAGCGTTACCTGCAATAATTTGTGTGTAAGCATCCATGCGATAGTTACCACCAGTTGGTGTTGAACTTGATGGATATGTTTGCGTTACTGTTTTAGCGGTAATTAATGAACGCTGATATTGGTGCTCATGGCCGTTTGCGTAAATAACATCGCGTTCTGCAAAGAACCCACGAATTTTTGGCTGTACATCATATACCCAATCATCGTTTTTAGTACCGTCTACAATTTGCTCACGAGTTTGACCATATTTAGCACCAATTAAACCGTCGTGGCTGGCAACAACAATGTGATCAATTTTGTCTTCGTTTGCTAAAACTGACTCTTTTATCCATTCAAAAGCAACAGGTAGGTTGTAATAAGCTAAACCAAAAATCATGACATTCTCACGAATTACATAATAGTTAACCCACTCGTAACCAGGCATATGGATTGCGTCTTCTGGAATAAATTCTTTCATATTCTCAATCCAGTTATAGGTGTAAGCGTAGCTAGTTTCGTGGTTACCCATTACCGGTAAAAACTCCATACCTTGTGCTTTGTAGTCATCAGCGACTGAGCGCCATTCTGCAAACTCAATATCACTACCACCATCAGTTAAGTCACCTAACGCTAATACCATGTTAACACCCTGGGCTGCTTGGTGTTTTAACACTGCTTTAAGTGGGTGAACAGCAACATGCATTTGGCCTTCACTATCACTCCCACCCTGGGTATCAGGTAATAAGCCAACTTTAAATTCTCCTGTTGATTTAGGAACGGGTTCAACAACAGGTTCTTCAGCAGGTACTTCAACAATGACAGGAACTTCGATTTCTTTAACAATTGTTTTTGTCTTATCGTCACATGCCGTTAACGCTGTAATTATTGATATGCAAACTAGAGATTTTTTAAAGTGAGTTAAATGATTCATTTACTTCCCAAATTATGATTAATTAATATTTTGAGGGAAGTGTACGCAAACAACATGACAGTGATATTTACAAATTACTACATAAAAGTTAAAAATTTACTACATTTTAGGTTAACGAAAGAGACAAGGACCTCATAAAGTACTTTAAGTGAATACCATCTTATTTAGGTTCATGGAAAGTATGATTTAGTCGAAGCTAAAAAAGGCCGAACTCATGCATAGGCTATACATGAAGGGAGTACTTTAGATCTTACATAATCACAATTAGATCGAAAGACTAAAAAATATAATTTTCTAGGCGAAGCAGTTTTCATAGCAATCACAACGAAAGTACCTTGAGAAAAGGAGGGCTCCAGACGGTGTGACTCGCGTTGTAATCGTGTAGCCTAGTAACGATGCTAGGCCTAGATAAATGATTTTTCAATAAAAACCAGTTTATAGTGTCAGGGGGTCGCTTCTCAGTATTTTTATCAATGTCCGCTAGGGGCTACGAAGCATAAATATTAATTCCATCACTGAAGCCATGCTTATGGATTTAGGTGAAAAACCATAATGGTGACTAAACGTCTGTCAGGATTTAGTTAAATAAAGGCTAAACATGGCCTAAGTTATCATTTATATAACACTCTTTTCTTGATGCTATAGTTATGTGGTTCCATTTAGGAGCTTAGGTACTATAAAAAAATATCTTTAAACTAACTAGGATTAACAGTTAATTTTAGGTATGTCTTTCCAATTAGTCGTGAACTGAGGACTTAAAAAATTCCTTTTCATTTTCCATGTGTCGGTCTGGCCTTCAGTACCGAGCTTTAAAGTCCCATGTCCATAACGGTTGTTGATATTATCAAAACACTTCATTAATACTGGATTCGAGTTATCAGGCATGAATAAATCAGATTGCTGGAACTTTCGACTTTCTAATTCAATAGCACCAACACCACAACGATAAAAACGAACACCAGCAACAAATATATCTGTCATTACCAGAGTAATAGCCTTGGCAATCTCACAACTGTTATCGGTCGCAACAGGAAAATGATAAATCATGGCGTGTTTGTAATAGTTATCATCGTGAGGTGAGCTAGATGCAAAAACCATAAGCTTTTTAATTAAAGAAGATTGTTGCCTTACCTTTTTAGCAACAATAGTACCGTGGGTTGATAGTGCTGATTGTAATGCATGGATATCAACAATGCGTTGACCAAAACTGCGTGTTGAAAATATTTCCCGTTTGGGTGATTCAATATCATCCCACGATAAACAGCTAATACCATTGAGTTCGTTGATTGTTTTTTCGGTGACTACACTAAACTCTCTTCTCATTGCTTTAGGGCATTGGGTCGATAATTGATAAGCTGTTTGAATTCCTTGTTGATTTAACCGTTGAGCTAGTTTTCTCCCAATGCCCCAAACATCACTTACCGCCATTTTTTCTAAGATGATTTTACCGTTTTGCATGTTATCAATGACAGCAACGCCATTATAACCACTGAGTTTCTTTGCTGCGTGGTTAGCGGCTTTTGCTAGCGTTGCTGTTATGCCAAAGCCAACACCAACAGGTAGCTTCGTTTCCTTCCAAATGGCGCGTCTGATTTTATGCCCGTATTGGCTCCAATCTTTAATTAGTCCATTATAGTTTTTAAATAATAAAAAGGATTCGTCGATAGAGTAGATGTGTTGATTATCACAATACCGTGATATTACATTCATCATCCGTTCGCTTAAATCTGCATAAAGCTCATAATTAGAAGAGCGCACAACAACATCATGCTTTTGTAGAAACCACTTTATTTTAAAGTAAGGCTCAAACTTAGGAATACCCAATTTTCGGGCAATAGGGCACACAGCACAGATACAACCGTCGTTATTGGTTAATACCACCACAGGTTTATTTCTTATACTTGGGTCAAATACCTTTTCCGCACTGGCGTAAAAAGAAACCGCATCAACTAGTGCATACATGCTGTTAATTCTGGGGCTTGATGATGAAGCCTAATAGAGCGGGTAACAACACCTTCCAATTGAAAATCGTCTTCTGGATTTATTGTCACAGGAAGGTGAGTTTTGGAGGCAGAAACCAGTCTTGCATGTGGCTTATCTATTATTTTGCAGACAAAGCAGCCATTAAAGTTAGCGACTATCACATCACCATCTTTAACGGTCAATGAGCGGTCGACGATAAGTAAGTCCCCATCAAATATCCCGATGTCTTGCATAGAGTGACCTGATGCTTGTCCTATAAAGGTGGCATTGGGGTGGCGGATAAGTAACTTATCTAATGATAAGCCAAGCTCTTTATATTCTGCGGCTGGGGATTCGAAGCCAGTTATGCCAGCTTCAATATAAATCGGTATCACTTTCATAAAACAAACCCAATTAACTGTATTTCTATACAGTATAGTTTCATTATCTAATTTTATAAAGATTTATTCAGTACAATCGATGGGGTTTATTTTCAATTCATTACTGTGTGTTAAGCCTTAAGTACTTAGCGCGTAAACCACTAAAATCGAGCTAAGCCTTGCACTCAATATAGATGACAGGCATATTCATATAATAATTAATCTATAGGTATACGAATGAAAACAACTATAAGCTTATTGGTTGCTATTTTAATCGCAACCCCTGCTATAGCAGCAAATCAAGAGGTACAGTCCTTTAGCAAAGCCAAAAGGCTGCTAGAGCAAAAGGTGTATAACGAACACCGAAAAACACTTTATTGTGATGCAGGGTTTACTGCCAAAAAGGAGGTAATAGCGCCTAAGGGGTTTTCCACTGATAAATATGTGAAACGCGCTAAAAAAATAGAATGGGAGCATGCAGTACCAGCAGAGAACTTTGGGCGTACTTTCAGTGAGTGGCGTGATGGTCATGAGCAATGCGTTAGTAGTAAAGGAAAGGCATTCAAAGGTCGTAAATGCGCAGAGAAGATAAATATTGAATATCGATATATGCAAGCAGATATGTTTAACCTTTATCCCGCGATTGGCGCTGTTAATGCTTTAAGAAGTAACTATAACTTCACCATGCTACCTGATGTTAAAAGTGATTTTGGTAGTTGTGCTATGAAAATTGAAAACCGTAAGGCTGAGCCACCTGAAGAAGCCAGAGGAAGAATAGCGCGTACTTATTTATATATGGAAGATACTTATAAAAGATATAACATGAGTAAAGCACAACGCCAACTCATGACCGCTTGGGATAAAATGTATCCCGTAGATGCATGGGAATGTAGCAGAGCAGAGAAAATTACTGTGCTACAGAAAAGCCAGAATAATATTGTTAAAAGTCGGTGTGATGCTTTAAACCTTTAGTTGATACACGTCACA
Organism: Colwellia sp. F1; assembly: GCF_056238625.1. Taxonomy (NCBI): domain Bacteria; kingdom Pseudomonadati; phylum Pseudomonadota; class Gammaproteobacteria; order Alteromonadales; family Colwelliaceae; genus Colwellia; species Colwellia sp. F1. The sequence continues at coordinate 2,549 of NZ_JBWDLI010000028.1, read as the reverse complement.
TAAAGTCAGTGAATTCGGGGTTGTAATCAATCTTATCAAATAAGAATGAATCTACATCACCCCGTTTCACTTGTTCAATGTATAAATATGCTAGGTCTATTGAGCCAAAGTAAATATCGATTGCGTTAAGGGCGTGCAATTTAGAGTGAGTTAGCTCTGTGTGTCGGTTGGTGGCTATAAATAACCAAGTATCGACAAGTACAATTGGTGGGTATCCTTTCATATCGTCATCATCCTTAATGTATCGTTGTTTAACTATAGAACATTATTTTTAGAATGCGAATTCTGACAATGGATATTTCTTCTGTGGTCTAACTGAGGCACTATCTAGTTCTCACTGGCTCGATGTTAACAAAGATACGCATAAAGAAGAAATGAAGCTAAATTCTAGCCTGTAATAGATTTTGTAAGTTTAGCCGTGAATTTTATTATCATATTCGATAATAGAAAGGCAATAGTAAACAAGGTAATGATGATATCGCTATCGGCATTTGGTTTAAAAATGCTTTTTTGAAGATAAAGAAATATCGAACTGTAACCACTCGATATGATAAGTTGGCTAGAAACTACCAGAGTGTGCTTGCACTAGCCTTTTCGCTTATGTGGTTACCGGTATGGCTTGATTAAAATATGTGCAGTAAAGATCAACACGCTATAGTTTGTCTTACGTATTTATCATCAAGAAACCATATCGTGCTGGATGCTACGCTGCGCAGAGCTGTTTTCTCCCCTATATCAACACTTAAACGAGGTCTTGTTATCTCAAGCGGTTGTTGTCGTTAGCTATACACTCACGACGCTTGAAGCAGGACATTCAAATCAAAATTGCAGTACTTTTCCGTTAAAATAGCAGCACTTTTCCATTAAAATAGCAGCACTTTTCCGTTAAAATAGCAGTATTTTTCCGTTAAAATAGCAGCACTTTTCCATTAAAATAGCAGCACTTTTCCATTAAAATAGCAGCACTTTTCCATCAAAATAGCAGCACTTTTCCATCAAAATAGCAGCACTTTTCCGTTAAAATAGCAGTACTTTTCCGTTAAAATAGCAGTACTTACTACTGTTTACATCAATTCAGTTAAATCAGAGCTATAATCAACTTTATTAAATATAAATGATTCAACATCGCCACATTTAACTTGTTCAACGCATAGAGAAGCTAACTCGATTAATACAAAGTAACTATAAATTCAAATTTGGTTAAAAATAGTTTAAGGTTCATTTCGAGGGGATGAGCAGAAAGTAAGCGATCATTCTGGGGTTAGATCACCCAATTCAACTTGAAAACAGCGATAAAGTTTTAGCATGCTTGTCTTAAATGACACACTTATTCTTGCATTATTACTTTATACTCATCAGTTAAGAGTAGTAGCGTACTCTTAAATTTCATTTCGAGCATCAAGATGTAGCAGAGGTAACATGCTTTTATGCAAAACGTTAAATACGACTAGTTGATTTTTTTATCTATGATGTAATAGATAACATGACTTACATGAAGGAATCTATCTCAATGAAAATAAGCCAAAAAGAAGCTGATTATGCTTTATCGTTTCAGGCCGAAGCATGCAACTTCAATATTTAGCTGTATTAATGAATCTGTATTGCATAACTCATCAAACATACCTTTAGATACTTTTTTATATTCTTCTATTTCGATCTCAGTCATAAAACCCTATTATCAAATATGATAAAAAACAACAGCTACTTATCATATATGACAACACCTTATTGATGATTGTCAAATATGATAATCATGGGGCAGGCTGTTAAAGGTTATCAAAAGGCCATGCGAAAGTACCATAAACCCTAGGCATAAATGGCTAGGCAGCCCTTTAGCCTCTCTGAATTTTTATGCCTTTCTAACATTCTTTCAGCAAAGATGACTCCTGGGTGCTGGACGCATAATTCTTACTAGTGCTATTTTTAGCTCCAATTAAATGTCATTATTTCATTATAAGCCAGTTGCGTTAATCTCACATAATCAAAAAATACTATTGATTAACCGGTAGTATTTCGACAACTAGGCGTTTACTCCAAGCATAGAAGGTGGATGAATTAATATTTTTATCACGACAAAATTGAATGGTAGTTAACGCGCTAGATTTTTGCTGCTCAAAGATGCCTTGCCAGTATTTTATGGATTGCTGTTTTTTCATCATCACCTCAGATTAATATGCTGAGGTGATTATGCATAGATGCCATTAACATTGGTATGTGGAGCTAATTACGCGCTAACGATGACCTGCAGCACCAATGATATCAACCCTTATTACTACTTCCTGCATTTATTTAAAACGTTGCCGAGCAGAGATGTGGGTGATGATGACTTTACCGACTTAATGCCGTGGAATGTGCAGCTAGACTTTGATTATAGCTAAGCACCAGGGCAAACGGATTAAAACTATACAGATGTGAAGCCAACTGTTAGCACTTTCATCATATAAGCATCATCCCAACCAGCTTTTAGGCGCTTATTTTTAATACCTACTTTCACACTTTTACCATTTTTCAATAAGTTAAGTGCTATTTTGTTCATCATTGAAAAATTC
>NZ_JBWDLI010000027.1:0-12218 GCF_056238625.1 Colwellia sp. F1 | reverse complement strand
ACTTTATAGTATTGTGATGACCTGCCGCGCCAATGACATCAACCCTTATTACTACTTCCTGCATTTATTTAAAACGTTGCCGAGCAGAGATGTGGGTGATGATGACTTTACCGACTTAATGCCGTGGAATGTGCAGCTAGACTTTGATTATAGCTAAGCGCACTGCTTAAATGCCCGCTTACGTTGGTTGCGCCAACATCATTTAGCGAATAGATGCTTTAAGGCTAATTACGCGCTTATTTTTTTCCGAACTAGGCGTAAGTCCGATGTAATGAGAGCTAAGCACATTGCCGATTGAACAGAGTTGTGACCGTATATCACGCAGTTTTAATTTAGCCGTCGCCTTCCCTGTTTATACAAGTGAGAAAGACCGCTACGCTTTCAATCCAGGCCAGGTTGAAAAATTTAATTAGTCGCTAAAAATAAATTAATTATTGTAAAGCAGACTCTAATATTTTCTTAAAATAATTAAAGAAAAAGGTACCCAAGACTAAGCGTAGTGCTACTGGCTTGAGTTCTCTGTGGTTATAACAACCTCAGTTCTCACCTCCTCCTGCTAAATAAAACGTCGTAGATCACATACAAATAACTTTGCTTATTTACAACTATTCACTGGTCAGTATTTAGCTCTATAGTTTACACAGAAACATTTCTGTATTGTGAACTACCCACCGACGCCGCTTCGCGTCGATCAGTGGGCTTCTGCAATCTAGCTTTTAAAGGCTAGGCTGCTTCTTTTTCCTCAGATCCCACACCAAACTTTAATTGCTCAAAGACTTTCGTTTTGATCGGCGATTTCTGCTGAAATTTGGGCAACGCCTGGCTAATATCCCATTAGCCATTAAATCTTTTTCACCTGTATCTGCTATTGATTTAGCCGCAGATAAGTCTCTGCACTGCACTAAACCACAGTTTTCACAGGCGAATTCTCGAACACGTAAATCGAATGTGTGCTCATGTTTGCATTCATAACAAATACCGGACGATTTCACAAAACGCCCTATTTCATGGTACACAGCGCCATTTAATTCCGCCTTGTATTTGACCAACGATGTGATCATACCCATCACATTATCGTTCACCATTTGGCCGTTAAATTGCTGCATTCCCTTCACATTTAAATCCTCAAACACGATGATATCAATGGTCTTGGCTATCGAGCAGGATACTTCGTGAGCGAACGCGAGGCGTTGGCGAGAGGTTTTTACGTACCAAGCGTTTGAACCGACAACTGTATGTTGGCTGTTGATGTCGTAACCCACAAGCGTTGATAAGACTTGTTTTGCGCTCTTACACTCAGCTTCCTGAGTCAGTGAAACCTCCCATTTTCCATCTCTTAATTGCACAGTGGCAGTCTTGATTTTACTCGCCAATTTACGATGTAAAACAATCGGCACTTTGCCAATTTTAGGAATGCTGATAGCGCCATTTTCGATGCGAATACAATCTGAATTATTGACACAACGAAAACTATCATCGTGCAATTTTTTCTGCTTAAAACTCACTTTAAAGGTCGGAAACTTTTGCAGTCGCCCTTTGGTAAATGAATTTTTTAAAGCGGTTTCTAAATCTCGCGCTACTTGCTGTGCAGCCGCAGAGTCAAAGGCTTTTAGCCACGCGAATTCTTCGAACTTTTTTAAATCTCGAATGAGGGCTGCCATTTCATTGTAAAACAAAAACGTTTTGTCGTATTGATATCGACGCATGTTTTCAGATAACAACAGATTCCACAGACCACGAGAATACGAGCCAAACTCAATGAGTTTAACCTCTTGCTCCATGATCGGTTTTAGTCGAAAGTTGTATCTGAGTGTTTTTTTCATATACTGTATAGGCTACTGTATAAGTCGGGATTGTCAAATGGAATTTCAAACTAATTCACACTGTAAATACCTAATTGCCCTGCATTTAATTCTTGTGGTTAAATACCGAAAACAACTACTACAAGGTGAAGTTGGTGATTTTGTAAAACGTAAAATCGTTAAAATCTCATCTCGCTCAGGGTTTATTGTGGAGGAAATTGAAGTAGACAATGATCATATTTTGCTAACAATCTCACCAACTATTTGTGTGGCCAGCTATGTTCGCAGAATTAAGCAGTCGACCACTCAAAGTTTGTGGGGTAAATTCAGTTGGCTTAAAAAGCAATTTTGGCTCGAAAAAACCTTTTGGTCTGACGGGTACTTTTTCTGCTCAGTCGGAGATGCATCCGCTGAAACAGTTCGAAAATACATTCAAGAACAAGGGTAGCTTATCGATTCATCCCACCGACGCCGCTTCGCGTCGTTCAGTGGGTTTTCTCGACAGATTCGATAAATTACCATTTTTACTATATTTTAAATCAATTTGAGCATATTGAGCATATAACATTCATAAACAACTATCGGCTACAATGAATTTCTTGCATAAACAAGGTAAGAAAAACCTAATTTGTGAATTATTATTTATACAACATAAATACATATACTCGTGAAAATATACACTCTCTAATCCATAGTGACCCCGATGGGGTCACTATGGATTATCCACATAAATACAGCTTAAAATAAATCTTGATATGATAATAACATACAGATATCATTGACGTATGTTTTTAATAAACGGATGACTAACATGAAGAATAAGTCAAAACTGCCAAAGATAATTGCTGTTGTGAACCAAAAAGGTGGCGTAGGTAAATCACTGAATTCAAGTATTATTTCTGAATACGCTTCTATAATTGTTCATATGAATGTATTAGTTGTTGATTTGGATATGCAATGTAATAGTTCAGATTTTTGGGTAGGTATGGAAAATAGCCCACAATCTACAGGAGGGCAAATACCGCCTATTCACCCAGATTACATAAAGGGTGACCCTGACTTTGATGATGTAGAAGAAAGATCAACTATTGCTGATACTTTTTACGGAAAAGAAATTCTCCCATATGAGACTTACATTAATCCTAAAAATGGATTTAAGGGTAAAGTTGACTGTTGCCTTGGTCATCCTGAATTATTAGAAAAGATCAATCAAGAGTTTTCAACTGAAAGTGGACAAATTGAAGCAAAGGTTATCAGTAGATTAAGAGATATTTTATATAATGAATTTGTTGGTGAGGAATACGATCTTATAGTTTTAGATACCGGCCCATCAAGAAACCCTGTTTTTAGATCTGCCCTACGCTGTGCCACGCATGCCATAGTACCTTTTGAGCCAGAAGAAAAATCGATTCAAGGTATTAATGCAATGATTCAAGTAATAACGTCTGAAAACTTCTCTAGACCTGATGACGAACAGTTACGTTTGGTTGGTTTAGTTCCAAATAAAGTAAGAATTAATACAAAGTTACATAAAAGTACGCTAGATATTTTACATAAAAAATTAAGAAATATTATGCTTCCAAAAGAATTATTTATTCCTTTATCTGCAGCATTTCCCGAACGAGACCTTAAATCTATAAGCCCAAAAAGTATATTTCAAATAAGTGAAAGTCATACCGCTAAGAAGCATAGTGAAGCACTATGCCACTATATACTTTGTGACGTTTTTGGAAAATCGATTATCAACAAAAGAATGAAATATTAAAGTGACCCCGACGGGGTCAGTAAGGAAATATTATGGCAAGAAAATTAGGTGCAAGAAACACAAGAGCTGGAACTGGGAATATTTCAGAAAATTCAACTACACAGAATACTGAAAAATGGGTTGGTTCAGTTGCAGAACAGTTATCAGAACAGAGTAAATTAAAAGATGATATTGTAAAATCGATTCCCATTGATTATATAAAAACAGACCAAGATAATCCAAGAAAGCTAAAAGTAGATATAAATTTAATAAAAAGAATAGCGGAAAATAATCCTATTACTGATTATTTAACAAATGAATTAGATAATGCTTGGGTGGAAGAATATATAAACATAGTCACAAATGATTTTAATTTAATTGATAAACAAATTGGAGATTTCAAATCAATTGTCGAGTTTGCTACCGTTTTAAGGTCACCAAAAAGATTGTTGCATTCAATAGTAGTATGGAAAGAAGAAAGTATATTTCATTTAATATCAGGTGAAAGAAGAGTTCTTACACATGTGCTGTTAGGTGAGTCTTATATATCATCAAAAATTTACCTTCAAAAACCGACTGCTGAAGAAATTGATTTACTACAATGGGAAGAAAATATCCATCGTGAGGATATGACTCTTTTTGAAAAAGTAGAAAGGGTAAAAAAGTTTACAATAAATCAATTTAAAAACACAAAATTATCGGTAAGAAACTTATCTAAACTATCGGGATTAGGGAGATCAGATTGTCAAAGGTATTTAGCGATCATTAACTATCCAACAAATACCTTAATAACAGCTATTCAAGAAGGAAAAATTACCGCACTTCAAAAGGCGGCTTCTTTAGCTCAGCTATCAGAGGTTGAGTTGCAAGCAACCTTATCAGGTAAAAAGATTGAAAAAAAATTAAGTATCTCACCTGCTGTAAAAATTAGCCGAAATGCCGACACGACTGCAATGAAAAAAATAATTGAAGTAGTAGCAAGTAATTATGAAGTATCTGAAATGTTGAAAGATTTAGATTTAACTAAACACAAAGATATAAATGCTGCATTTAACTCATTATTAATATTTTTAACTGAAAAAAAATAGGGTGGGGCTATGGTAAGAATTAAAAATTCAATTTCTGCCAAAATGGTTAAGCGGATGGCTGTTCGAGTTCCTGAGAAGATGATCTCTAAAATATCTGAAAATATTGAGTCCTCTGGGTATAACAAAAAACAAAGGTTATTCTGGTTTGAAGATATATTAAAAGAACTTTTTGAAAAAGAAGATTGTTATAGTTTAATTGCTGAAGAATTCATAAAAGCAGGTACGACTAAAGTAATAAACTTAAGTATTACAGTCGATACTTTTAAACAGCTAGATAAAATAGTAAAAGCTGTTGAAGAAGAAGAGGGTAGTAAAAAAGATCGAAGCTCTATAATTAGAACAGCTATATTACAACGTTTGATAGATTCAAACATACAAACAGGGAGCTAGATAGTGACTAAAGATTTAATATCTTCTGAACAACTTGAATTGTTTGTTGCCAACATTATTGATGCCGCCCCGAAGGGGGATACACAGTCAATGGAGTTCCCATTGTTTAGTGTGAGTTCTAAAGTAGATAAAGACTCATTTTTTTATACTAATAAAAAAACAGGAGCATCTATTGAAATAATTCCAAATGAAAAGGGGAGGGCGACAATACATGACAAAGATCTTTTGCTGTATTGCTTTGGACAAATAGCTGAAGCAAAAAATAGAGGGCAATCAATAGGTCAAAAGATTCATGTTACCTTGTATGATTATTTGAAAAGTACAAATAAAAGTACAGATGGAAGATCATATAAAGGTGTTTTAGATTCTTTAAAAAGATTAGCGGGTACAACAGTCTATACAACGACAAAAAAAGGAGACTTTAAACGAGATAAAGGATTTAGTTTTGTTAGTGATTATGACTTAATTACAGATGAAAAATCAGGGAGAATGAAATATGTTGAATTAATACTACCATCTATTCTTTTTGATGCTGTTTCAAATAATCAAATATTAACCTATACATCACAATATTTTACATTAACTTCCCCTTACGATAGGCGTTTATATGAGCTATGTCGAAAACATTGTGGTAATCAAGCCCAGTGGGAAATAGGCTTAGATAATTTATATAACAAATTTGGTGTTAAATCTCCTCTTAGAGAATTTAGGAGAAAGATCAAAATAATAGATAAAAAACAAAGCATACCAGATTACTTTATCATGTATGCAACGGCGAAAATGACAGGTTCCGTTGAAAAAGTCATAGTATTTAAGGATAAGGGTGGTCGTTTAAAATCCGAAAAAGAATACCAAAAAAGAGATGAAATATCGTGATCCTAAACACAAACATGAATATTTATATTTTTTTTGAAGGTAATCTTCGTGATCCTGAACACATAAAAAAAATAACCCTCAATAACATACAGTATGTTATTGAGAATTTATTATTTAACCATAATTTAAAATTTTTAAGGTAACTTTAACAACAATAACTGTGGACAAACCTGTGTATAAGATGTGCAAAACCTGTGATTTAGATTGAGAAGCTAAACACATAATAATCGAGAAGCTAAACACAAAAAAACGTGAAGCTAAACACAGAGTATCGAGATGCTGAACACCGACATGAACACAAACTATAGTGAAGGTAACCACACTATAACGTGAAGTTAAACACATAAAAGCCTTGAAAGGCTTTACAGCTATGGCTTTAGAAATATGTAACTTATTAACTTACTAACTATATTAATAACTTGTTATAACGTGATTTTTAATACTAAAAAATATTTAACTTATATATTAAGTAATTATAAATATTGTTTGAATAGAAGCCAAAAAAACACAGTTAATCGATATCAATGAATGAACCAGATTATGTATCTGGTTAAAGGCTGAAAATTCATTTATATAATCTTCTACACTCTAGCTAATCATAAAATTAAGATTATAAGTATGAAAAATTACAATAATTTAGCTAAAAAAGACTACTTAAAAGACGATTTTAAATAATCTTTTCTTTCTAAAAGCTCTTTATCAGTTAAAAAAGTTTTAAATCCTGGTTTTTTTCTAGTAAATGATCTAAATGCTAATAAAGGAGTACTTTCTAGTTGTTTATCATAAGAAATTTTTTTAAAAGATTTATCTAACATTGAATGAAGGTTAGTAAAAAATTTTTTAGAAGGCTTACTTAAGATTATTATAGGAAGGGAGCAATACTTACCTTTAAATGTTTCATCTTCAGTACTTATATTTACTCTACATTTTATACGTTTGGAACTTATAGGAGAGAGAAGTTCATTATATTTGATTTGATTAAGTTTAATTAAGTCTTGTGCATAAACACCGTCTTTACCTTTAAAGTAATTGTTAATGATGAATTGTATTTCTATTGGTGCTAAACAACGGCCCTTACCTTTATTAATTATTTCTGGCTGGAAGGATACTTTGTTAATTAATGAGTTATTAGAGTCTATAACAACAATATGTCTAATTAATTCTTTAATGTTAAGTCTTCCATCACTATCAATAGAGCTAATTACTTTATTAAATTTAGGAGGATTAGTTTTATAGAACTCGCGAAGATTCCTTAAAGATTCTTTTACTTTATCTTTAAGCTCATTAACTAGAGTGACTTGATCTTTTATCTCATGATTATGTAAACAAGAGATATAACCATAATAGGTATTTACCTTATTACCATTAATATCCTCATCATCATAATAGAAATTGGAATAAGGTACTGATAAATCGTTAATAATATTAATCGAAGAGCCAACCATAAAGTTTTGAGTAATAATATCAAATTGAATTTGATGTTCATTCAATAGTAAACAAAGTTTTGTTATTGATCTTTTAACAGACATTAAGTTTAGTTTTAGCTCTCGTGTAATTACATTTTCCATAAATAGGATAACCCCAAAACTTATTACTAATAAAAACAAGTATAATTATCCCACACCCCAAAGACAAGTTATCCTTCTTAAAAAATTAGTTAGCTAGCACAGGTGTTTGAGTAATTTGTTTTTATATTATTAATTCTTTGGGTGTGGGATGAAAGTGTAGTTAAGATAAATAAACATAATTAAATAGATTTATATAAAAGGAATTATCGTTTGAACAGCTTGGAAATTTCGTACATACCACTAGCAGTATCTGCTTGCTCAGTGTATCTTGCCACCATTACTGGAGTAGTCCAGCCACCAGCATCTTGAATTTTTTTATCTGCAATACCAGCCTCAGCCATAGTAACTGCGGCACCTACACGTTGACTATGGCCGGTAATGGCAAGTTCGATACCGCTTTTACTTGCAACGCGCTTTAAGGCTCTATAAACAGATGAATAATCGAGCCTTTTCATATCTTTAATACGTGTAATAGATTCGTCATAAGGTAGTAAAGATGTACCTTTAGGGGAAATAGGCCTAAATAATATACCTGTGTTAATCCTCGTTAAGTCACTCTTTATCTTGGGGCTTTGATGCTTATTATTATAATTTGCCTCTTCAATGTAATCAGAAACATAGTTAAGGGTAGTATTAGAAATATATCTAAATTTTCCTATACCTGATTGATCTGTTTTTGATTTTGGAACAAGTAACTTATTGCTTTTGTGATCAATATGCTTGAGTTGAACTGAAGTAATCTCATCAGCCCGTAATAAACCATCAAACATCATATTAATTAATGCTAAGTCACGTATATCGAGGAGTGTATCAGGAATAAGATTATCATTAATATATTCAAGGTCACGCAAACGTAGAGCAGGTGCTTGGTTAGCTCTGTTGTATATATCATATTCTCTGAGCTCTAATTTTATATAGTCACGTAAATATACAGATTGTTTTAAAGGGTTAGGTAAATTAGCAATGGACATAAATTTTGAAAGCGTAGATATACGATGAACAATCGTATTATAAGATAGTTGTGACTCGCACATAGATGTCACATAATCTTTAATACTAATTTCCGTTATCTGGACATCGGGAGTTAAACCAGGATAGTTATTTACAAAACAAAATTGGTAATAGTGTTTCAAGTCACTTTTGTAGGAGCGCTGGGTATTAAAAGGTAACCGGTTAAATATGTCAGTAAGATATTTATCCGCAGATGCTTTATGCTCGTTAGGAACAAAAACATTTAAATCATGTAATGTAAGCTCAGCCATTGTTATTCTCTGAAAGTTTTATTTTATGGTGCCTATCTTCATAAAAGCTAATCACTTCATCGAGAGCCTCATCTAATTTATCAAATTCATGTATCTTTTGTATTCGTTTGATTCTGAGTTTCAACGAATTCGACAGTTGCATTGTAGTAATGTCATTTTTAATTCTAGAGCGTTTTTTTTGTTCTTGTCGTAAGATATTCATTTTAAAAATTATCCAAGATATTTTTAACTGTGAACAAGCTGAATTCCAGATAACTCCGTACAGGACATATATCGCATGAAAAACAGTGACTTATAATAAATTTGTTATTTTTGCCAAATAATGAGTATTATTCGTCTAACTACACCATTCTCTGTAACTTCTATAGCAGAATAACACAGCAAATCTGTAAACATAAAAATGTCCTATAGGACATTTTTATGTTTACAGAATGTGTTTTATTAGCAAAACACTATATACATAACCATAGTATAACTTAATGTTACCATTGCGCAAGATAAGTATAATTATCATGCGCAATGAAATAAAAACTAAATGGGGCTTAAATCTTAAGGAGTTAAGTGGTTCAATAGATTTGACCACCCTAGTAATGGCATCATTTATATAAAAAATTTAACTCGTGAAAAACCGGTTATCTTATTTGATAGTAAAATAGGCTTAGTTATCAATTAAGATAACTTGAGACTGCAAAAGCCAATTGAAAGCCTGCTTGAGTTAACTGGCTAAAACACTTGAAGGCGTAGACCGTCTGCAAGCTTATTTAAATGTTGAGAGCTGTTATTTTTATAATAATATTTGATGTCTCTGACTTGAATATCAATATGAGCGGCAGCGTGCTAAGAACTTCATATAAACATTTGGAGTAAATCCTCTAATCTATCGAAGTTAACCTTACGATCGACTATCAAAAATGATAAACGGACCTGCCAAGTTATCATAATTGATAATTGTGCTAGTTATTAAATACTGCCGTATTACAGGCTGAACTAGAGCAAGAGGTATTAATCTTGGGGTTAGTTGCCCATCCCCCTCGAAACAATGTTGCGAGTCAGCCTATTTTTTAACAGTAATTTGAGGGGGTAACAATTATCAAAAGTACTCTCATAATGAATTTATCTAAAAGTCATAGGGCTTTGAATAAATTAACTAAAGCTAGAGCACAACAAGGCTTATCAATTACTTTCAGCAAGTAAGGTTCATTTCGAGTGGATAACCCCTAAATGTAAATATCGTACTACTCGCTACAGTATTGTGTGCTACAATAATTTCTCAAGTATAAAAACAAAAGAATTGCTAATGAAAAAATTTTACAACCGAGAGGTACAACTTAATAAGCTAAGAGATATCTCTAACCATATAGCTGATAGTAAAGGGCGATTAAGTGTCGTTGTGGGTAGACGGAGAGTGGGTAAAACCCGTTTACTTAACGAGGCTTGTTCCGGAGATTCAGTAGATAAAAATAATTATTTATATTTGTTCATTAGTCGTAAATCTGAAGCTGTATTGGTTGATGAATTTGCAGCAATTATAAAAAACAAATTTAATACTAAATTTTTTCAACCAAGTAGTTTGAAAGATATTTTTGAATACCTGTTTGACTATGCAACCACGCAGCCGTTAACCTTAGTTGTTGACGAATTTCAAGATATTGAAAAAGTTAATAGCAGTTTATTTTCTGATTTACAAAACCTCTGGGACAGCTACAAAAATACCAGCATGATACATTTTGTTTGCTGTGGCTCTTTATATAGTTTAATGACTAAAATATTTAAAGGCGCTAAACAACCTTTGTTAAACCGTGATGATTATTTTTTTAAAATACCTCCTTTGTCACCTACTTTCATTAAGCAGGTAATGGTTGATCAAAACCGTTACAGTGCAGAAAATATGCTGCTGTGGTGGTGTTTGTCTGGTGGCATTCCAAAGTATTTAGAATGGCTAAGTAATACCGAGAAAGACGCTCTTACTAATGCACGTAATACAGACGAAAAACAGGTTTTTGATGAACTGATTTCTAGTGCTTCACCGCTAATAAAAGAAGGTGTACATCGCCTGGTAGAAGATTTTGGTTCGGAGCATCGTACCTATTTTGATGTGCTTGGTGCAATAGCTAATGGTTTTACTGCTAGATCACGCATTGAAAACTATTTAAATATTGGTATAGGAACAATTTTACAAAATCTTGAAAGTGAGTTTGACATTATCGCCAAAATGCGACCTATTACCTCAAATGAGAACTCTAGAGATGTTCGCTATAAAATTGTAGATCCCTTTCTTAGATTTTGGTTTAAATTCATTTATAGCAACCGTAGCGCAGTAGAGATGGAGAATTTCGATTACATTAAAAAAATACTCAATCGTGACTTTGACACCTTTTCAGGTATCGAGCTTGAAGCTTTATGTGAAGCTATATTAATTGAATCTAAACTATTTAATCGCATCGGTAGTTACTGGGACAAAAAAGGTGAGAATGAAATAGACATTGTTGCTATTAACGATCTTGATAAAAGAATATTAATTGTGGAAGTGAAGCGACAATTTAAGCGCTATAGCCACAATAAATTAGTAATGAAGTCATCAGGATTGTTAGAAAAATTAAAGTTGAAAAACTATCAAATAGATTATCAATGTTTTTCTCTTGATAACCTAGATGAACAGATAGATAAATTATTTACAGCTGATTTTTAGGTGGTAGCCATTCATCTAGCCCTTTAGCGCCTATTTGTCTATGCAACAGTCATAGTTAGAGTGGGAGTGTTATTAACGTATGTAGACTTAAACCAAAATCTGCAAATCAAAAACAAGGCTGTCACGACTTTTCAAAAAGAGTTTTTTATGAATTATGCGATACATATTATCTTTCTCGGATAAATAATTATCCGAGCAGTAAAAGTCTGCCACTTATTGTGCGTTTATAGTACAAAGCATGCCACTCTTTTGGCTTCACCCCCGCTTTTTGTTTATTTAATGCTTTCGCACCCACTGCAGCGTCACTTGCTTGATGAGCAGAGTTTGTGTGCTGATGAAACCCGTACCGGAGTTTTTCAAGTTAGTTGTCGCATCAAGTTAAATTTTATGCCACCCGCATTTCTTCTTGTTTATCTGGATTTAAATTTACTTCATTGATCATTGTCCAATCTCGAGACTTTCCTGACCAACGACTTGGGTTCTGTAATTTCGCCATTTCATTTACCTGATGACGTTTCGCTAGTATCGCTTTATCTAACCCTAAATGACGCTGGTTTGGCGTGACAAATTTAATACCGCTGTGTAAGTGTTCATTGTTGTACCAATCTACAAACCCACTAACCCATTTTCTTGCGTTCGCGATATCTTCGAAAGCTTTTTCAGGATACTCCGGACGATACTTTAACGTCTTAAATAGCGACTCAGAATACGGGTTATCATTACTCACAGACGGTCGGCTAAATGAAGGAACAATACCTAACTCCTGCAATGTTGCCAATAACGTTGCTCCTTTCATTGG
>NZ_JBWDLI010000026.1:0-13621 GCF_056238625.1 Colwellia sp. F1 | reverse complement strand
CATGTATTAACGATTAGTGGTGGGCAGCAATTAATCCTCAATGTGGAGGAGAGGAACAGCATTATCATAAATTGCATGGGCAGCATTTATCAGAAAATTTATTCCTAAAACTGGTGCGGAATGTCGGCTATAACCATCACATTGTAAATAGCCTTGATAACCCGCGAGAAATGCTTCTGCGCAAGCGCGACTTCGACTTGCTTGGTAGTCGTAAATAACCACAGGCTCATCGCTGGTTTCATTGCTGCGATAAACCCACATGTAGGAATGGCTGCTTGGGTTTAGGTGCGGTGATTATTTTATAATGTCATCTTCATTTTTTATTAACGAATGCCACCTTCAAAAAGCTGCTTAAACTGTTACCTGAGTTATTTAAAATAAACAGTATATCGCCTAGCTATCCATCCTTGAATTACATCTTCTCCATCAAAAACTTCAACTTTTAGCCAAACTCGGTTTGACTTATCAACCACTTCTATCAGTCTTCCTGTATTTAAAGTCATTATAATTTCCGACTTCATTGATGGTTCAGTTCTTAAGTTGACATTGTTGCCAGACACAACTCTTAAACCGCTTAGAACTTCTCGTTCAAACTGCGCTGAGCTACTTCTTACAAATTTTTTAACTTCAGATGGTGTTTCCATCAACTTCAAAGTCTTAGCAAGTAACTCCCTTTGGTCGTAAATGTAATTTGATATCAAGTTAAGAAGAATCGTTAAAAATATGAATTTTAGATAGTAAATAATTTTGTTTTGTACAGTGGAAGGTAACTTTTCGAAGTCATCAACTTGAGATATTTCATTGTTGATATCCTCATCTAACCCGTGGATATCGCTACTATACTCAGGAAGATTAAATGCTTTTTCGACTAATTCATTAAAATGGCTCAAAGGTGAATTGCGAAGATTGGCAATACTTTCAAAGGCATCTAGGTTATAAAGTTGGGATGCCTTTTTTGCACTTTCTATTAGTTGACTATACGACTCATTCTGTGAGAAAGCCTTCACTGACAGCCGATTAATTTCATCAAAACGGTTAATTGATTTAATCCATTCTGGTCGTTCGAAAGCCTTTAATAGCTGCTTGTTATTTTCGAATTCACTTTTCCACAGAGCGCTATCAAAAGAGCTTTTAGGTAAGCCTATGCTTTTGATTAAATTACCATAAGCATTTGAGCTTTCCAAAGCAAAGCTATTGTGGCGAGTTAGTTCTTCAAATTGATTAATGGTTTTAAGCCAAGCTGGTTGTTCAATAGCCTTAATAATTCTATTACTTTGTTCTGCTAATGTCTTAGCAGTTGTTAGCCATTGGGGTTCCTGAATAATTGATGATTGACGAAGCTTTTCCATTTCTTGATACATAGCTGAAATGGTTGTACTTTGAAGACCAAGGTTGGTTAATAATTCATTTTGCTTTTGTATCCTTGAGATTTCATTCATCAAACTTGGATTAAGAAAACTTGTAAAATTGTCATCACTCATTTAAATACATCTCCGCCATATCATCTAATTTGGCTTTTACTTCCTTCCAGTTTGGCATTACTTGGGTTAATAAGCGCCAGAAACGTTCGCTATGGTTGTGTTCAGCAATGTGGCAAAGCTCATGTAGTATCACGTAATCAATGCATTCTTTCGTTGCTTTAACGAGGTGAGGGTTGAGCATCAAGTTGCCTTTACTTGAGCAACTTCCCCATTGCTTTTTCATTGCCATCACACGAAAAGAGGGAATGCCTGTTACCCAAGTAGCTTTCGGAAGTAGTTCGGCTAGTCGTTCATGAAAAATTGCTTTTGCTTTGTGTTGATACCACTTGTCGATTAGTGGTTTAATTTTAACCAACCGATCATCAATATCTTTACTGACTTCCTGCTTGATTGTTACGTTCAATTTGCCACGGCTTAGCTTCACATTGGGCACTTGCTCGGCATCATTGATGATCTTTAATACATAGCGCTTACCTAGGTAAAACTGCGTTTCGCCACTCACGTAACGCTTGGGTAAAACGGTATCTTTTTGCTTAGCAAAGTCATCAATGCTGTGCCAAATCCATCTGGCACGCTTATGCATAGCATCTTGAATAGCATCATCACTTGCATCATGTGGCACTGTAGCCACAACACGCTGATCAGGGTGAACCTTAATAATTACTTTGCGTGCTGTTTTTTTAGCATTTTCAGCAGGCTTGGCTTTACGAATAACATCATAGCGAATGGTGTCGTTACCATAGGTAAAAACACCACGTTCATTGGTTGTTGTTCGGACCTCAGCAGCTACGGCTTGTTTAGTCACTCTTGTTAGCCCCTTGCTAAGCCTAATCGAGTGATCTTAAGAACTTCTTCAATCAGCTTTTGAGCGTTCTCAAGACCAAGATCACCAAACAGCATCGGTAATAACTTCATGTGTATGGCGTTTTCAATCTCAGCAGGATTGATTGAATACTCAGCAACAGCGGTATTCACCACATCATCAATACTAAACGCCAAGGCTACTAACTTGTCGCTATCCAGATCCTTTTCAGTCAAGAAGTCGGCATTAAATAAGTGCTTAAACAAACCAAAGTAGGCTTGTGCATGTTTATTTAACTTGCCTGAGTCATCAACAAAGTCATTGGGAACATCAGCGACTTTGCGATCTTTCACTTCCTGTTCAAAATCTGCAAAAAGGATGTACTGCTTAACTGGCGCATCAAACATTGCTTTGGCATCTTCAATCGCCTTTTTAAGCATCTTAGAAAAATATTCCTGAGCATAAGGATCATCCGCTAAGTCTTGCTCAATCATTTTGGTAATTCGGCCCGTGATTTTATCCGTTTGGTTACGAGCCTCATCATCGCTCATATCCTGTGGCTTAACGTCTTTTCCTAAATTACCGACCAAGTACGCACCGTCTGGCTCTTTAACTTCAATACCTGCAATGTGCTTGTCTAGAAGGCTGCGAATATCTTCAGCGTACTCATCATAATTAATGATTTCATCGGCATCTTCACGTACTTGTTTACGTAAATCTACAAAAGCTTTTAAGTCACGTTTGTAGAGGTCCCGTTTATTATCGAATGACTTATCTTCAAAGTAGGTGGCTGATTGTAGCGCTACTTTCATACAGTTTGAAAATGCGGTCAGTGCTGAGTAGAAGTCATCACGCTTTTTAAGGTTAGTGTCGGTAAGCTTACCATCAACATCATTCACCTTAGGCGCTAACGCTTGGCGAAGCGCTGGGCCATCTTGCTTGTTTTTAACACCTTCAAATATTGCCCATAAGTCGCTGTGTAGTCCCGGAAGCTTTTTGTATTCCGTATCCATGCGGTTATACAAACCTTTAAGATCATCAATATCGAAGCCGCCTTGGGTACGTTCTGCAAGGTCTTGATACTTCTCAATAGTGGTATCAAGCTCTTTTAATATGCCTCGGTAATCAATTAAGTAACCAAACTGTTTTTTACTATGCAATCGGTTAACACGGGCAATAGCTTGTATTAGGTTGTGTTCTTTTAGGGGCTTATCGATATAAAGCACAGTGTTCTTTGGCTCGTCAAAGCCTGTCAGCAGCTTATCAACTACGATCATGATGTCTGGGCCATCATCTCTACCAAAGGCTTCAATAATGGCTTTGGTGTAGGCTTTTTCGTCCATTTTATTAACGTTAGCCTTCCACCAGTTTTGTACAATGTCCTTACTTTCCTGATCAACCGCTTCGTGACCCTCACGAGTATCTGGAGCCGACATCGCCACAACTGATGTAACCGTGCCTATTTTATCCAATGCCTTCTTATAACGGATTGCAGAAGCTTTTGAGTCACAAGCTAGCTGGCCTTTTAAGCCTTGTTGTTTAAAGTTTTGGAAGTGGTCGGCAATATCATAAGCAATCAGGTCAATTCGACCTTCAGTTTGGTAGATCTGACCTTTTTGCGAAAACTTCTTCTTTAAATCCGTTTTTTGCTTATCAGTTAGTTTACTGGTACTGCGTTCAAACCAAGCGTCAATAGCTTTATCGTTAACGTTCAGCTCTGGAATGCGTTCTTCGTATAACAGTGGGGTAACAGTTTTATCTTCAACCGCTTGCTGCATGGTGTAGGAGTGAATAATTTTACCGAACTTGTTTTCTGTCTTATCATCTTTTAATAGCGGCGTACCTGTAAAGGCAATAAACGCGGCTTTGGGCAGGGTTTGCTGCATACGGATATTATTTTCACCGTTTTGGCTGCGGTGACCTTCATCCACTAAAACAATTATATTCGGGCTGTCGTTGTAGCAGTCTTTGTGTTTTATTGCAGAGCCAAATTTATTAATTATCGAGAAAATAACGCGTTCGTTACCTTGACCTATTTGCTCGGCCAAACGCTTACCTGAGGTTGCCATAGCATCTTTTTTATCTCTGTCAGTTAATACACCACCAGATGCAAAGGTTCGGCTTAGCTGGTCTTCTAAATCCACGCGGTCAGTCACAATTATTACGCGGCACTGTGCTAGCTCTTCAAGCCAAATAAGTGCTTTTGATAAAAATACCATAGTAAACGACTTACCACTGCCCGTAGTATGCCAAATAACGCCACCTTGACGAGCGCCAGCGCCGCGAGCGGATGAAGAGTCATCAAACGTATTAATACGCTCAATAAGTGCTTTTATACCAAACACCTGCTGATATCGAGCTACAATCTTACCCGCTTTTTTATCAAACAAAGTAAACAGGCGAGTCATATCCAATAAGCGATCAGGACGTAGCAAACTTACAATTAGCCTGTCTTGGTCGGTTACCGTCAGCTCTCCTGCGGCAATAAGTGACTGGTAATCTGTTTTATCTTTTGCGGGGCGATGCTCAAACAATGCATTTAATTGCTCATCACTCAGCGTGTGGTTTTTAAGCCTAACAAATTCCGCTTCGGGTATTCCTAGGTGAGAGTGCTCTTCTTTCCACTTTGCCCAAAACTTATCTATCGTGCCGCACGTTGCATACAAGCCCTCATGTCCATTTATGGCTAATAGTAACTGGCTATAGGCATATAAATGCGGTATCTCATCCTGCTTTTGATTACGAATATGCTGAGAAATTGCCTCAGCATTGGTCGATTTACCTTCCTTGTTTGAATCGGGGCGTTTTGCCTCAATCACCACTAATGGCAAACCATTTACAAAACACACAATATCCGGTCTGCGGTTGCCCGTACCCTCGGCATTTTGTACTACTAATTCTTCGGTACAATGAAAGGCATTGTTATCAATATTATGCCAATCAATCAGCTTAATAGTGGGCGAGGCTTTTTTACCATCAATAAATTCAGTCACACTCACGCCATACATTAGCGCATCATAAATTTTCTCGTTAGCGGCTTTTAGCCCTAGGTTCATCGCAGGGTTCAGCTCATGCATTACCTTATCAATGGCCGCTTCTGAGAGCGTATGCTGCTTACCTGCAAACGAAAATGTCTGTTTGGCTAAAAAGGCACGCATTACAGGTAACAACACCACCTGATGGGTGCTTTTCTTTTCGCTAACTAGAATGTTACCGCGCAGCGCTTCGCATTCACTTGGAGGAATAAATGTGTAACCTAAATTAGTTAACAGCGTAAGCGCGGGTATTTTTGCGCTAAACTCTTCTTGGAAGTTTATCGTTCTGCTATTCATTTATATTCTCCACGACAATTGGTATTTCAGGCGGTGGAGGCGGAAAATGCTTAAACCATTCTTCGTGAATTTTACAGTTTTCACTATTAGGTTCTGGATAAGCTTGCTTAATTCTTACATGTAGAGGCATAGAAACACAGTTACCAAATATAAGGGCCTCTCCCGGAACGGATTGTTTTATCTTGTTGGCAAAATCATCTGAAAAAAATGGAAGAATCGCATATACATATTTCATGTCGATTTCATTTTGAATTCTATGAATAATGAAATTTGAACACTGAGATAAAACAGTTTCTGATAATTCAGACGGTCGTTGTGACGATATCAGCAAGTACAATGCATACTTTCTTCCCTCACGGGCAATCTGTTCGAATATGTTTTCGCGAAGAAGATATTTTGAGTCTTTTTTAATATATCGGTGAGCTTCATCAAGTACTAGGTGTACAGGTTTCTCTCGTCTTGCCGTCCCATTTAATTTTTTTCGGGATGAAAAGTTTAACCTTGATGTTACTGACGTTAATGTCTCTAATGCATCCTTAGACAATTCACTAGTATCTATGATTACCATATTTGTTTGTGAAGGTACGGTTAAATTCGTTCCCCACAGCCATTCTAGATACTTTTCAATATTAGTGGTACCAGCAGGCCGCTTTCTCATGAAATCACAATCTGGATTATCAAGGAAAAAGTCTAACCGAGTCATCATAGTAGATGTGTATTCTCTAACTCGTCTATTACCTCTAGCGTCTTCTTCTAGTAGGGTTAGATTTGCTGCCTGCTTTAAGAATCTGTAGTCAAAATACTGTTCAGAGCTAGCTCGTAAAGAAATTACCTCCTGTACAGAGTCATAATCAATTTTTCCACGAACATCATCAACAGCCTCTTTTAATCTATCATTGTTATTGCCGTAAGCTACTGAACAATTGTCATATAATTCCTGTAAATCGGCATACATTCCTTCTTCTTCACAGGCTTGTTTTAGAAGAGGGTCAAGCTCGATAAGCTCAGAAATGCCATAGATAACATTTTTTGCAGCCGTCACAATGGCGGTGTCGGTATCACCTTGCCCTAGAAGCATATGCACTAAATTACAGACTTTGAAGCGTAGATAATTAATGAACTTTTGTCGCTCTTCTCCCTCACGGGTTGAAATCATATAAAATTTATAGCTCTCTTGCAGAACCTTATCCCAAAAAGGGCGCTGAGTTGCATCTGTAGCCATTAAGAAAGCGCTCCACTCATCAATGCTCATAAGGAAGTGCGGCAGATAAAATGGTTCGACCCCATCCTCTTTGCCATTAATGTTTGGCTTTAGTAATCTAACTTTCAAATTGGGGCACTTATCATGATCTGTGAAAGCATTCCGATACTCACCGTTTACATCAAAGATTAGAATTCGAGAACCAATAGCGGAGTTTTTCTTTTTCTTATGTATTTCTTGGATAATATGAGCAATCGTATTTGATTTACCACTGCCAGAGTTACCAAGCACAGCAGAATGAATGTTAAAAAAGGAATTTATAGATATGTCTATTGGGTAATTGATTAAATTTTTACTTTCACCAAGATAAAAACTCTGATGAATACTATCGCACAACTCTTTATCTTTGCTAGTTTGAAGAATCAACTCCATATCTTCGAAAGTAACAATGTCAACTTCACTGTATATTCCCGGAAAAATGCCTACACCCAGATTAAACTTACCTAAACGAGTAATTGTTCCAACAGGTTTTAATAGCAATTCTCTATTACTATCAATATCGTAAGCGGCTGAGTCTATTTTCATGTCACTGTCGAAAATAGATACCACTTCACAAATAAGCTGCTCACCTACCGAATTTGTAGTTTTAAGGTAACTACCAATATTTCCGAAGTAATATACGACACCAGCTACGTTCACTGAATTGCCTCTTATCTCTGACGAGATCTTTACTCGAAACTGATTAAAATTTACTGAGGTAATTTTCCCTATCTTCATTTTTTATCCTTAAGCAGCTTTACTGATTTTATAAAGTCTTCAAGTACTTCACCTTCTTTGTTTCGATCTAAGTCAGGAATAAAGTTATTTACTATATAATTGAAGTAATGGACCTTTTCTTTATAAACGGTTCCACCATCTTCTGCGGTAGACTCTATTGCCCCTGATATTTGGTATATACGCCTGTCAGTTAGCCTTGTTAAATTTTCGGTTGGATAGTAATCACCAAAAATGACCACGCTTAAAGTTGAATTTGATGCCAATGCTGCGTAGATCGCATTGTTTATGTGTTCGTCACTAAAACTGTAACCAATAACTATCAACACCCCATGTTGTAGTAACAGTTTATTTTGAAACTCCCTGATAAGATCTGCGTAAGGTGAACCTAAGCTCTTATTTTGTTTGAGTGGTGTTGGATAAATAAGAACATTGCTGGCTTTGGGTGGTTCATTTGGAGCAACATCCACCTCTTTGATATTGAAAAATGAATTATCGTCTGATTCCACCCAGCTAATAGAGCCGTGGAGTTTGTATAGATAAACCATGTTTTCCAGAGGTTCATATTTTTCAACACTTGGGTCAACTTTTCTGGAAAACGTATAAGAGAAGCGTGCAGGGTTGAATGTACGAGAAAGGCCGCTGCTGAAGCCATTGTTGTAATTAATGTTAAGAAAGCCCAACGCAGTTTCACTAAGCAAATCATTGTTTGTTGTGAATACATTGACCCTTGCCAAATCTTTATTTCGTAGAGCTAACTTTTGATAAAGATTTTTATACAACGACAAAGAAAGTTCTGCATCAGTAGAATTACAGTCGATATTTATTGATGAATAAATCTGGGATTCAATTAAATCGATAAGAAAATCATTAAGACTATCTGTTTGACCAATCCCCTTTAAATACTCTCGTTTTGAATAGAGCGTGCCTAGGATATTTTCAAGGTTGTTAGGAGAAACATCCTTTGCAGATTTATATAAAGCCTTTAACTCATCATGTTTGAGTACATCTGGATGAGCAGCCAATGCCTGCGCAGTTTCAGCACTTGCAACTCGTTCAGATACTTTTTCAATTAACGGTGCCATAGCAGGTATGGCATCAGAGCTTGCACCAGCTCCGAGCAAAAAGTGAAGATTTTTAATATTAGTGAGATCTGACAGCTTGCTCCTAATCTTCTCAATGCCATCTCCGATACTATCTTGGTCAGCAAACAAGTTTTCTTGTCCTTGCTGAAATTTCAGATGTTCTTTAGCTAATTTTTTATCTTCACTCATTGTATTACGTCCTTTTAATTTAGTTTAATTTCACTCTGCGCTTGCCTGTTAACAATTGCTGCATTAACGCTTTTTTTTCTTGTTTAAGATCAGCAAGCTGTTGTTCTAGAGTAATTATTTCTTTATCAGCGCTATTAAGAACAGAGGCTATTTTTGCCTGTTCCAATTTATTCGGGAGGTTTATTGGCATTTTTTGAAACATTGGCAGCCTTAACGACTTAACTGTACTACCTACGGCTTGAGCTAAGAAATAGTGTCGGTAATAACCTATGTAATAGAACAAGAACCGCCCAACACAACCATCAAAGTTCATGATTGCGTATGTTCTTTGATGTAAATCGAATTTGCCTTTGAAGTGTTTAGGTACAAAGTCTTGTCCCTCTCCGGGTACAATTACTGCTTCAGAATCAAATAGGTAGCGACTGCTTGTACGGATATCTTCAGAACGATCAAAAAAGGTATATTGAGCATCAAGAGAAGAGTCCTCTCTATTTGAGCTACCTGTGGTGATACTACTTATTTCTCCGAGCTTAACTTCTTTCCACTCCCTCTCAAACGGTTTACCTGAATCATCAAGTAGGCGTTTTTTGCCCGTGAGCAGTTTTTGCATTAGGGCTTTTTTCTGCTGTTTGGTGTTATTGATTAAGCGTTCGGTGGTGCTAATCGCTTTATCCCAAGTTCCAAGGATAGTGGCGATTTTTTCTTCCTCTTGCTTTGAGGATGCAACCATTAATGGTAGCTCACTAAGAATTGCAGTATTCATGTTAGGCATTGTTTGCCCAACTGCATTCTGCTCTAGCCATTTCCTTACTGCACTTTTTTGCAAGAAGTAAGACAAGAAAATTGGTGAGTGTTCAGTATTTACTGTTGCTTTTAGACAGCCAGTTCCACATAGCGCGCCTTCCGATTTTTCATCTATTAGTGCAAACCTAGCTACATCACCACGTCTACTAAATAATATGTCACCTTCTTTCAAAGTATGTTTAGCTAAATCCTTGGCTCTTGAAGCGGGGATCTTTGCTGCATTGTTCAGATTAGCTCTATAACTAATGAGATCTTTTGGCATCAATACAGGCACACCTGCATCAGTATATTCATGTGCATGAAGCTGGCTACCGAAAGGACCTGTTTGTAATTTATTTGAGCAAACTTCACCAAGCGAAGTTAATTTCCATCCATTAGGCACCATAACCTAGCTCCTTCAAGTAGCCTTCCATTTCTGCTTCAAGGGTTTGCAGTTCGTTTTTAAGCTGTACACGCTCAGTGCGTACTGCCACTAAATCAATTTCTGCTTCTTCTTCAAAGGTATCAACGTAACGAGGGATGTTGAGGTTAAAGTCGTTTTCGGCAATTTCATCAACACTGGCAAGGTATGAATACTTATCGGTAGTTTCACGCGCTTTGTAGGTGTCGATGACTTTTTGGATGTTGTCTGGTGTTAACTGGTTTTGGTTTTTACCTGTTTTGAACTCACGGCTCGCATCAATAAACAATACGTTGTTGTCGGTTTTTTGCTTTTTGAATATTAAAATGGCTGCGGGGATGCCTGTACCAAAAAACAGCTTTTCTGGTAGGCCAATAACGGTATCTAGCAAGTTTTCTTCAATCAGTTGTTGACGAATTTTGCCTTCGCTTGATGCTCTAAATAACACACCATGTGGCACTACAACCGCCATACGGCCCGTTTCGGGTTTTAGCGTTTCAATCATGTGGCTGATAAACGCATAATCGCCTTTGGTTTTAGGTGGTACACCACGACGGAAGCGACCGTATGGATCGCTGCTGGCATCGCCATGGCCCCATTTATCCAAGCTAAACGGTGGGTTAGCTGTTACTACATCAAAGTGCAGTAAGCCGTTGCCGTCTTTATCAAGTAGTAATGGGTTACGAATAGTGTCGCCCCATTCAATACGGTGGTTGTCTTCCCCGTGCAGAAACATGTTCATTTTGGCTAATGCCCATGTAGAACCAATGGCTTCTTGCCCAAATAAGGCGTATTTTTTTGAACCAGAGTTTTTACGTACCATAGCGCCACATTTCAGTAGTAATGAGCCACTTCCTGTACATGGGTCACATATTTGGTCGCCTTCAACTGGCTCTAAAACGGTGGCTAAAAGGGTTGAGACCTCAGGCGGGGTATAGTATTCACCAGCGGTAGCGCCACTTCCAGCGGCAAAGTGTTTAATCAGGTATTCATAGGCGTTACCGATAATATCTAAGCTGCCAACACGCTCTGTGCTTAGGTTTAAAATGTCTTTACCAAAGTCTTCTAACAAGTGGCGCAGTAAATCGTTCTTTTGTTTTTCTTGACCTAGGCGGTCGGTATTAAAGCTGATGTCTTGGAATACGTTTTTAAGCTTACTGCCATTGGCTTCTTCCAGTGCATGAAGGGCTTTATCGATACGCTCACCGTTACCTGCTTCATAACGCTTTTCATATAAATCCCAAAAGCTCGCACCATCAGGTAATACAAAACGTTGCTTAGCCATCATCGCATCCACTAATGCTTTATTATTTCCGTATTGCTCAACTAATTTGGCGTGTTCGTCTTTATATACATCAGAGATATATTTTAAGAACAGCATGGTGAGGATGAAATCTTTATAAGTATCGGCACTGATCACACCACGGAAGGTGTCACAAGCGGCCCATACTGCTTTGTTTACTTCACTTTGCGTGATGCCATCACGCTGGCTCAAGGCTGTATCATCCTGATTGATTTGGTTGGTTGTGGTCATATTTTTTAAGTCCTTATTATTAATTTTTAAATCTGTTTTGTTTTAGGCTCTCTTTCAAGCGCATGAGCTTTCAAGTGCGTGAATAGCAATGGCTTCTAATTGTTGTTGCCTATTTTCAATAAGCTTTTGTAATACTTTTTGCTCTCTAACACCGCAGCGGTGCATTGCAGCGAGTTGTTTTTGCTTCTCTAACTTAAGTACCTTAATAGGCACATTCTCCAACACTTGCCTGCGAATACTTAGGTACATTGAACCTTCAGCCGTGGCTTTGAAATAACGCTGTGCAGGTTGTTGGTTGAGTTGCCAGCACAAGAAATCGGGCACGACCACATCTTTAAATTCAGGCTTTAAACGCACCACAAAAAAGTGTGGAGAACAGACAGTGCGCTCTAATACCTGTTCTACTAATACGCTGTAATGTTTTGCTCCTTTAGCGACAAATAACACATCGCCATTTTGTAACCAGCCGGGTTGTTTCTTCGTATTTAATACGGTTTCAACCATAGTGTATTGATTGATCTTACCTGTTGGCTCGGTATCTCTTACTTGAACAACATTTACGTCACTATTGTCGTATTGCTTCACCGTGCCACGAAAAGGGTGGCCTAAGCGGATATCGGCAATATCGCTCAGGCGCAGCTCTTGTGCAGCTTGGTGAATTTTTACATTCATGAACGTTAAACCTTGGTTGTGTTCAGCAAATCGATTTCTAAAAAAGTAAATAAACGCCAATGGGATATGACCAACTGGCGTTAAAAAATCGGAATTAATTTAATGAAAATTATTGTGTCTGACATTATTGGTTAGGTCAATTGGTTTTTGCAGTAATCAAATACTGCAATTTTATGTTGACACGTTAAATGCTCATGCGTATATTTTGCAGTGTTGTAATGTCTCGTAAATCTATCGGCAATGTGATCTCAAAAGTGCGTAAGGAATTAGCGCCATTCGGGAAAACATTAAAGCGTGATTT
Source organism: Colwellia sp. F1 (assembly GCF_056238625.1). Taxonomy (NCBI): domain Bacteria; kingdom Pseudomonadati; phylum Pseudomonadota; class Gammaproteobacteria; order Alteromonadales; family Colwelliaceae; genus Colwellia; species Colwellia sp. F1. Next base: position 1,046 of record NZ_JBWDLI010000026.1, on the reverse strand, counting down.
TCATGATTTACGTTCAACTTTTGCAACAAACCTTGCTGGCTTTCTGATCCATAAGAATCTGCCCATTGGTTTTGTGCAATACAAATTAATGCAGTTGATGGGTCATGCAGATTTTTCAACGACTCATATTCGATTTGATCAGTGATTTGCATTTTGATTCACGACATCAATATCACTATGAAATGTTTAATAATGGCGATGCGCTCAAAGAAATAGTATTGCGGTTAGCTTCAACAAACAATATCCATCATATCTATTTTGCTGCACATGGCTCTAAATAAGAGATATTAGGTTCCAACGAGGATGTAATCAGCACAGTTAAACTATCAAATCTTATTAAAGCCACAAATGATTGCCGTGGGAAATTAGATTCTATTTACTTTGGTAGTTGTAGCTTTGGTAATAGTAAAAATTTAAAAACGTTATTGCTGAGCGCTAAAAGCGAGCAAATTAGATGGGTAGATGGTTATACGAAAGAAGTAGATTTCGTTAAGTCTACCGCCTTGGATGCGACTTTCTGGCACGAATACCTTGAAGAAAAATATGATAAGTATGGAAAGCAGCTGAGTGCTCTGAACCGAATCGAGTTAGTTTGTGAAGAAATAAAAAGGCAAGCTAATGGTTTAGCAATAGAGCTTGGATTTAAAGTGATTGCGTATCACGCTAAGCGTGATAATCCAATTTGCGAATAGACTTAAGTGATTGAATTAATTTCACTTGATTAAGGTTGGTGATTTATTTAGACGACAAAGTAAATTTTGGAAGAATTATTAGCAGTGGATATTGACAGTTTGATGAATGGTCATTTAGAACCGGCCAAAAAAGAAAGATATAAAGCCTAAAATAACTTCAGGTAAAGAAAATCGTTACCTTGAAGATGCCGAGTTAGGATTGACACTTTGTGCTAACATAGTTGCCTACTGTGTCAGGATAGTTGTCGCTTCTAACTTTTAGTAGAGGCAGAGGTAATGAGTCGTAAATTTACTCAAGAATTTAAAGTACATGCGGTTGAAAAAGCATTATCTCGATGTGATGATATTCGCTTG
>NZ_JBWDLI010000025.1:0-18211 GCF_056238625.1 Colwellia sp. F1 | reverse complement strand
TTTCTTGACGCAATTGATACCGCGCTTGGGGGGATAGCTTTTTGTTTTTCGCTTGGGTTTCCAGTTTATATAATTGGCTAATAAAACTGATGGCTTTATGGGCTCGGCCTTTGTTTTTAGATTCTGCCTTTAAAGCTTCGTCGTATTTACGTCTGGCGTGTGCCCAACAACCCACAGGGATAATGCCTTCAATACCGTCATAAACACGATAACCATCACATTGTAAATAGCCTTGATAACCCGCGAGAAATGCTTCTGCGCAAGCGCGGCTGCGACCTGCTTGGTAGTCGTAAATAACCACTGGCTCATCGCTGGTTTCATTGCTGCGATAAACCCACATGTAGGAATTGCTGCTAGGGTTATCACCTTCATCTAACACCTGTGTACGGGTTTCATCAGCACACAAACTATGCTCACCAAGCAAGTGACGCTGCATGGCAGCCACTAAAGGCTTGATAAGCAGACCCGCTTTAATGCACCAATTAGCTAACGTTCCTCGTGATAGCTCAAGACCGCCACGACCCAGTATGTCAACTAAACGATAAAGCGGTAAGGCATCACAGTATTTGCCCGTAACAACCGCCGCTAACGCTTCTGGACTCGCAATGCTGCCAGGAATAGGCTGCTTGGGTTTAGGTGCGGTGATTATTTTACTGGTCAGTTGTTCGTGCTCGCAATGTCTGCAAGCATATTTAAATTGCTTGTGCTTAATGACACTCACTTTCGCCGGAATAATTTTGACTTGCTCGCTGTCTTCGCTACCGCAATGGTGTAGTTGTTCACCACAGCATGGGCAATCAAGTACCGTTAACCTGTGCTCAACTGCTTCGCGCTCAAAATGCGCCGCTAATGTTTGTTTACCTTTTTTATGATGTTTAGGCGGCGCTGTGGATTGATGCTGCTCAAAGATGGCTTGCCAGTGTTTTATTTTTTGCTGTTTTTTCATCATTACCTCCGATTAATATGCTGAGGTAATTATGCATAGATACCATTAACATTGGTATGTGGGGCTAATTACGCGCTTACGCTCAATCTTTAATTTATCAGTAATTCGTCCTATTTAATTAATATAAGTGTTGATAGTTAATTGTTTACAATATAGTCTTGATATTAATTTTTATTTTAAATTATAAGGAAGAGTAATGAACCGCAATAATTTACCAAAGCTTGCGATAGCTTTAATTATGCCGCTGATTGTGTCAGCGTGTAATGCAAATAGTGGCGCAGACACACCAAAAAGTAGCATCTCTCAAGAGCAGAGTCAGGATGCTTTTGACAAGGAAACACTATTAACAACGTTAGTCTCTTTTGATTCAGAGAAACAACGTAATTGGTTACAGCCAACATCAACTGAAATTAGTATTAATGATAATTCAAAGGTTGATATTAAATTCTTAGCTAATACCAACAAATCTATTTTACGCATAGAACCTAGCTCACCATGGAACTTAAATGAATTACCAGACTATAATTTAGCCTTTGATGTGAAAAATGTTCAATCTAAATCGGTACATTTTTACCTTTCAGTAGAAAATGAACAGGGTCAGTATCAAAGTCGTTCAGTAAGTATTCCAGGCAATTATGAAGGAACTATTTATTTTCCTCTAACTGGCCAACAAGCAGAGACTGAAGCTGGTTTTTGGGGAGATGCGCTACCATGGAAAACTGATGATGTATTAATGGTATGGCGTTCATGGCGTGCTAGTAACGTGAACTTAGATACTATTGCCGCACTTAATTTTTTCACCCTTGGCCTACTCGAAGATAAGGAAGTTGAAATTAGTGCTATTCGTATTAGACAAAACCCAGCGTTTGATCCAACTTGGCAAGTTAATATACTCGATAAGTTTGGACAAAATGCAAAAATTGATACCCCCCTTAAAGTCTCGTCTGTGGAAGAGCTAAAAAAAGTTAGTAATGAAGAATTACAGCAACTTGCTAAAAGTAAAGGTATGGATAACCGCTCTAAATACGGCGGCTACACTGCAGGCCCTAAACTTAAAGCTACAGGGTATTTTAGAACTGAAAAAGTTGATGGTAAATGGTGGATGGTTGACCCTCAAGGTTACGTTTTCTTCTCGCATGGACCTGCAAATGTTCGAATGGCAAACTTATCAACGTTAACAGGTGTTGATTATGCTGATGATTCAATTCGCATTCGTCATGCTGATGAATTAGTACCTGAAGACTCTATGGGAAGTGTTAGTATTCCTGCAAAAATTAAAGAGACACATTTCATTCAATCAGACTTAAGAAATCAGATGTTTGAATGGCTACCTGATTACAGCGACCCTTTAGCAAAACATTATAGTTACCGTCGTTCAACTCACAAAGGTGCTATTCCGCATGGTGAAACATACAGTTTTTATCAAGCTAATTTAGAGCGTAAATATGGTGAAGGGTCAATGGAGCCTGCCGTGAATAAATGGCACGAAGTCACCATTGAACGCATGAAAGATTGGGGTTTTACTTCTTTTGGTAACTGGGTTGATCCTGCTTTTTATAAAGTAAAACAAGTTCCTTACTTTGCTAATGGTTGGATCATCGGAGACTTTAAAACCTTATCAGGTAAAGTTAACCATTGGGGCTTAATGCCAGACCCTTATGACCCTGTTTTTGCAGAGCGTGCTAAAGCAACAATAGATGAAGTTGCTAATAAAGTTAAAGCATCGCCATGGTGTGCTGGTATTTTTATCGACAACGAAAAAAGTTGGGGTGAAAGAGAAGGCTCTGTAGAAGAAAGGTATGGTTTAATTTTAGACGCATTGTCTAAAGATGCTAAACAAAGCCCCGCAAAAAATGCTTTTAGTGCGCATATCAAGAAAAAATATAAAGATATTGCCGTACTAAATAAAACTTGGGGTACCAATTTCACTTCTTGGGCTCAAGTATCAAAAGGTATTACTTTTGAAGAACATAATGAGGCATTAGTTGCTGATTTATCTAGCATGTTAGAAATGCTTGGTGAGCAATACTTTATTGTTGTTCACAATACCCTAGAAAAAGTACTGCCAAACCACCTTTATATGGGGGCACGTATGGCTAACTGGGGTATGCCAGATGAAATCATTAAAGCATCGATTAAATATTCAGATGTGCTAAGTTTCAATATTTATGAAGAAGGTGTACAAGCGCATTATTGGGACTTCTTAGAAGAAGTTGATTTACCGGTTGTTATTGGTGAATTTCATATAGGAAGTTCACCAGATTCAGGCTTATATAACCCTGGTATTGTTCATGCCAGTGGCCAAACAGATCGTGCCAACAAATACAAAGCCTATATGGAAAGTGTACTCAATAAACCGTATATGGTTGGCGCACATTGGTTTCAATATGTTGATGAACCCATAACAGGTAGAGCGTTTGATGGTGAAAATGCCAATATTGGATTTGTTACCGTGACCGATATTCCTTACCCTGAATTGGTGAGTGCAGTAAAAGACGTTACTTCAACTATGTACCAGAATCGATTAACCGATAAAAAATAGAATCAATTCTTAGTAAAAACAAAAGGTGGTGTTAGCCATCTCTTGTTTACAGAATAAGGTCTCAACGCAAGGAATAATAGCTACATGAAACTTCCCCTTTTAAAATTAGCAACCGTAATGAGTAGTGTATTATTGTTAGCAAGTTGTAGTGATACTTCCAAGGCTAATAATAATTCAATTGCTATGAATAACGATAAATTAGCAGCTACAGCCACTATTTATGATTTTGATAAAAACGGTTGGCAAAAATCAGTTAACCTAATCAATGCTACCAGTAGTTTAGTTAACGATGGCGTACTAAAAGTAACCTTTTTAGGAAAAAATCATCACGAATCAGTATTGGAATTTAACGCTGATCAACCGTGGAATTGGAGCCAATTTGGCGATTTTGGCATCGGCCTTGATATAGGGAATTTACTCGACTCTTCAGCGCATGTGTATGTGTCTGTGAAAGACAGTAAAGGCGCTTCTCACAACCGAAGCTTTGCCGTACCTGCCAATTCAGACAAAAGTTATGTTATTGAACTTGCAGGCATTGATTTACAAAAAGAAACTGGCATTCGCAGTAATCCTTTTAGTTGGCACAGCAAATACACTCCCATTATTTGGCGGTATGGCAATAAAAATATCGACCTAACGCAAGTTAAAAGTCTTTCATTTAAAATTATTGGTGTACCAGAAGATAAAACACTGACCTTTGATAACATCAAGCTGGTAAAGCCTGAAAGTATAAATAATCAATATTTAGTTGGGCTAGTCGATAAATTCGGCCAAAGTACCAAAATAGACTTTGTTAATAAAGTCGCCAGTCTCGATGAGTTGATTTCAATCTCGGAGGCAGAACAAAAAACACTATCGAACAACCCCCTTGAAGGGCGTAGTAAATATAACGGTTGGAAAGAGGGGCCTCAATTGGCTGCCACAGGTTTTTATCGTGTTGAAAAGTACCAAGGAAAATGGACTTTAGTTGATCCTCAAGGCTATTTATTTTTCTCAAATGGCATTGCGAATATTCGAATGGCTAATACCTCAACTATCACAGGGTACGATTTTGATGAGAATTTAATTAAGCAAAGAGAACCTGGAGACTTAACACCTGAAGACTCCATAGGTTTAAATAGAGCGCCTGAATCTGCCTGGTCAACACGCAAAACAAGCTCAGCTTTACGCGCAGATATGTTTACTTGGTTACCAAAATACGGTGATCCGATGGCAGAGCACTTTGGTTACCGACGAGAAGTACACACAGGGGTTATTGAACAAGGTGAAACCTACAGTTTTTATCAAGCAAACTTAGCAAGAAAATATCAAACTAATAACTTAAACGTTATTGATCAAAAGTGGCGAGAAACAACCGTTAAGCGTATGCAAACATGGGGCTTTACCTCATTTGGCAATTGGGTTGATCCAAACTATTACGATAAGGCGAACTACCCTTATTTTGCAAACGGCTGGATTATTGGCAATTATAACACTGTTAGTAGTGGCAACGATTATTGGTCACCGTTACCAGATCCCTTTGATCCAACATTTAAAGAACGTGCTGATGCCACCGTTAAACAAGTCTCACTCGAAGTGAAAAATAGCCCGTGGTGTGTCGGGGTATTTATCGACAATGAAAAGAGCTGGGGACAAATGGGCAGTATTAGTAGCCAATATGGGGTCGCTATAAGCGCGTTAAAATTAAATGCTAGCCAGAGCCCTGCAAAAGCACATTTTAGTCAGTTACTGCACAAGAAGTATAAAGACATACATATGTTAAATGCTGCTTGGAATACTGATATCAAATCTTGGGTAGCACTCGATGAAGGCGTTGAGTTAACAGATTATAACGATAAAGTCGTGGACGATTTATCAACATTTTTATATGACTTCGGTAAGCAGTATTTTGTTGTTGTTAATGAAGCAATGAATACCTATATGCCGAATCATTTGTATATGGGGGTACGCTTTGCCGACTGGGGCATGACCCCTGAATTACGCAAAGCTGCTGCTGAGGTGGTTGATGTTGTTAGCTATAACTATTACAAGGAAGTGATAAAGGATGATTTTTGGCGCTTTTTAAAAGACATTGATCGTCCGAGCATTATCGGTGAGTTTCATAATGGCGCGTTAGATTCTGGCTTGTTAAATCCAGGGCTTATTCACGCAGCTAACCAAGAGGATCGCGGTAAAAAGTATGCCGAATATGTTAATAGCGCTATCGACAACCCTTATTTTGTCGGCACTCATTGGTTCCAGTACATCGATTCACCATTAACAGGAAGGGCACTTGATGGAGAAAACTACAATGTAGGTTTTGTTTCGGTGACAGATATTCCCTATCAGCCGCTTGTTGATGCAGCGAAAGAAGTGAACAAAAATATTTATAAAAGAAGGTTTAGTACTCATGAAAAGTAATGTTTTATCCGTACTGATAACCGTGATTATTGGCGTACTTTTACAAGCATGTTCATCTGGTGGAGCAAGCACTAAAGCACAATGGCCACAACAGCAGGGTATTTTCACCTTATATAGTGAAAAAGCATTACAATTGCTCGATACAAGCGCAGAGTTAAAATCGCTAGCTACAGGTTTTGAATGGGTTGAAGGACCCGTTTGGGTAAAAGAGGGCGGTTATGTGTTGTTCTCTGATATTCCTAATAATCGAGTTTATCGTTATGACGATATCAACGGATTACAAACTTATTTAGCAAACAGCGGTTTTTCTAATGGTCTAAGGCTAAACCAACAAAATGAATTGTACTTAATGCAATCAAGAAGTCGGCAGGTCTCGAAAATGAAAAGCTCATTAACAAAGCCAATCGACAATTACCAAGTATTAGCAAGTCATTACCAAGGAAAAAAGTTGAATAGCCCAAATGACTCTGCCATGCACAATATGGGAGATTTATTTTTTACCGACCCTCCCTATGGTTTACCTAAACAATTAGACGATCTAGCAAAAGAGTTAGATTTTCAAGGGGTATATCGTTTATCTAAAAATGGCAATTTGACACTTATTGATAAAACACTCACTTTTCCCAATGGCATTGCTTTATCGCCGGATAACAAATGGCTCTATGTTGCCGTATCTGATGAAGAAAATCCTGCGTGGTATCGTTATCGTTTAGATAAAAATGGCAAGGTATTATCGAAAGAACTTTTTCATAAACCAAAAGTAAATGCTGAAGGTGAAATTGGCGCGCCTGATGGCTTAAAAGTACACAGTTCTGGTTGGGTATTTGCTACGGGCGCTGGTGGTGTTTGGGTGTTTGATGAAGATAAAACCTTGCTTGCCCGTATTAATATGCCGGGATTTACGGCAAACCTTACGTTCGACGAACACGAAAAAACACTTTATTTAACCGCTCATAATGAACTGCGTAGTTTGATTTTAAAATAATGGAAAATGTATTTCTTATTCTTTTATCTCACTACTCTATCACTAACCAATCACTACACCTTTAAGGAATTATTTATGAAAACAAAGGCACTTTCTTTAGTTTCTTTTGTTGCATTTGTTGCTTTACCTGCTTGTCAGTCAATTATAAGTGATAATAATCAAACTGGCGCAGAAGCCAATGCTCAAGCATTAAATACGGATATTATTTTTAATGATGTCTCTGACACAGTAGGGCTCATTTCAGAGCCTGCATGGAAATACGGCGGCCCTTCAGTTTCTGATATTAATAACGACGGACACTATGACTTTCTGTTAACCAATCATGATACAACCCCGATTCGTCTATTTATGGCTAATGGCGATAATACTTATAGTCGTACTCCAGATATCTTTAATAAGGCTGATTTACATGGTATTTCAGCAGGAGATTATGACTTAGACGGTGATAATGATGTGCTTATTTCATTAGGTGGTGGTAACGGTAAAAAACCTCAACCACAACGATTATTACGCAATGATAACGGTGTATTTGTCGATGCTACAGTAGAAGCTGGAATCTCTGAAATGGGCGCTAGAGGGCGTTCAGTTCGTTGGGTAGATTTAGATAATGATGGCGATTTAGATTTTTTACAAATTAATGCGGCAAAAGTAGTGAATGAAGAAGCGCCTCGCAATATCTTATTTGAAAATAATGGTGATGGCACTTTTACTTACCGTAAAAATGCAAGTTTTGAAAATATCGATGCTGAACGCTTATTAATTACCGACATTAATAACGACCATATTGCCGATATGATTGCTTTTACCACATATTCAGAGGCGAGTGTTTGGTTAGGAAATAACGACTTTACCTTTAACAACGTAACTGAACAATACTTTCCAAAAGGATCTGATAACTATAAAAGTGTTATTTCTGCCGCTCAAGCTGACATTGATAATGATGGTGATTTAGATTATTACTTTGCCCGAGGAAAACTACACTACACCCTTGCTAACAATAGTGTTTCTTTTAACGAAGCAACAGGGCGCTTAGATCTTCGTGATGAAGGTAATAAAAGTCATGATGGTATTACCCTACATGCTGAAGGTGCTATTGAACTATCTGACTTTTATCATTTTCCGCGAGCACGTCGTTTAAAGAATATGCCGGTATTTTTAGGGACATCAAAAACAGAAATTGCAACACCTGTTGATTCGGTGACGGTAACAAAAGAGCAAGCCATGGGCTTTCCTAAATCAGTTGATAAAACGGGTTGGTATTTAGGTTATACCTCAGAAAACAACTGGCGTTTAGAATGGCTGTTGACTGATAACGTAGCGTGGGATGTTCGAGCCTCTATCAAAGGGCTATCAAGTTACACAGCTGACTGGATACCACAAAATAGAAATATTCAAGATGTATTGCTACGAAATGATGGTGATAAATTTACCGATATCTCTCATGTTTTACCACAAGAAACAGATCATAATAATTGGGGCGTAACGCCAGGCGATTTTAATAATGACGGTTTTAATGACTTTTTTGTTTATCGCTTTGGTGAACTGAAAGAGCGTATTGCTGATGTGATGCTAATTAATAATGGTGATGAAACGTTTACAACTAAAATAATGAACAATGCAACGTCTGAACTTGGCCAAGACTCCCATGGTGATATGGGTACTGCGTTTGATTATAATTTAGATGGAAAAATTGACCTGTTAAGTGGTGATGACGATAACGGTTTATGGCATTTATATCAAAATAATACCGAGATGTTAGGTAACAATTATTTGCTTACACGCATTGGTTATTCACCTAAAGGCGTTGATTCGATGGGCGCTAAAGTCACAGTTACCACGAATACAGCGACACAAACCAAGTTAGTTGGCTCTACCAGTGCATCTCACTCCCAAAGTGTGTTAAACATTGCGCATTTTGGTCTTGCAAAAGAGCAAACTGTTAAAGCAGTGAAGGTAAGATGGCGAGATGGTAGTGAAATTACGCTTAATGATATTAAAAGTAATTCGTTACAAATGATAGGAGCCTTAAAACCCTAATAAGCTAAAAACTTGTGATAGTATTGCTGTGTTGTTGCTTAATTTCAAAAACGATTCTCGATACTATGATGAAAAATTTTGTACTTATTTGTGTAGTTTTACTGATTAATGCCTGTACTCAAACTAATTGGCGTACAGCAAGCCGTGAACCTGCAGGTATTGCAAGCCAACCCAGTGAAGATACTCGAGCAATTATCGATTTTTATGCTGCTGACGCCTTTAGTTGGCGAGGTTGGTTTGCCGTTCACCCTTGGATCGCGATAAAAGAACATAATGCGACTGAATATAGCGTTTACGAAGTAACTGGCTGGCAAGTAAAACGAGGGCTACCTGCAATCAGGCAGCACACTACTACAACACCAGATAGGTACTGGTTTGGCTCAAAACCAGAATTGTTTTTGTCAATAAAAGGGGATAAAGCGGTTAAGCTCATCCCCAAAATACAAGCAGCTATCACAAAATACCCTTATATCAACGAATATAGTGTTTTTCCTGGCCCAAACAGCAATACCTTTGTTGCTTGGATAGGAAATCAAGTGCCAGAACTCGGTTTAGTCATGCCCTTTAGCGCCATTGGTAGTGGCTACGGTGATTAATACATAAAGCACAAAACAATATATGTGAAAGTGTTGAAGTTAATTAACCCCAAATCTGTTTAAGCAACAACCATAGAGTTAAGCTCTATATCACTGATATTAAGGGATGGCTTATCTCCATATCATTTACCGGGCAAATTCTCTGCTAACTCAGTAACTGGTTGAGTATCATGAACATTTCCAGTAGTCACTTTAGCCGCCACTATTTCACCTAAGTGGTTTACCACTAAATGGAGTTTGAAGGCATAGAACCGTAAGCGTCGCCTAAACCACACCTACCAATAACGTTTGCTAATTATTATCCTTTCTCCAAATTTAAATAAGAGAAAATCAATGCAAATAAGTACCCAACAGAAATGGTTAGCCATTATTCAACAACAAGCTCAAAGCACCTTAACCATTAAGCAACGTTGTCTTCAACAAAAAATATCACAATCAACTTTTTACCAACGCAAAAGTGAATTAGCTTCATTAGTTAAAGATGAGCATACCTTTATCAAAGCCAGCATCACTAAAACGGTAGAAGTCGCCACACAAGTCAAACCAACACGATTAACGATTGGTAAAGTTGAGTTGGTTTTTTCTTCACAAACATCCTCTACCTATTTAGCTGCATTAATCAATGATCTGCGTTTATGAACATGTTCACCCACGCTCCTGATGTTTTTCTGTATCGTGATTTTGTCGATTTTAGAAAATCCATTAATGGTCTATCTGCGATTGTTGAACAACAAATGCACTTATCGCCGTTAACCGGTAGTGTTTTCGTTTTTTGCAATAAAGGGCGAGATAGGCTGAAAGTTCTATATTGAGATAAAACAGGCTTTGCCTTGTGGTACAAGCGACTTGAAAAAGACAAGTTTAAATGGTCAACTAAGCTTAACGCTAACTCACTTAATTTGTCAGAGCAACAATTGCATTGGCTCTTTGACGGCTTTGATGTGCTTGGTCATCAAGCGAATAATTATGAATCCGTTGCCTTATAACGTGAGATCATAACCAGCTTTTATTGATCACGAATTAGTCTAAACAATACCAAGTACTTACCCAAAAGTTTTGGTAAAATAACAGCATGACTATTCATCAAAGCCACTTACCAACCGATGCTAAAGCACTACAAGAAATGGTGCTTTCACTTCAGTCACAAGTTAAAAATCTTATGGCAGAAAAACAGCTGCTAATAGAGCAGTTTCGCCTTGCGCAGCAGCAACGTTTTGGCGCGAGTAGTGAAGCACATCCAGCCTAAGGTGATTTATTTAACGAAGCTGAAGTCTGATAGAAACAAGCCTCAAAGATAAAACGGAACACGAAAAATACCAATTACGTCTGGAAAAAGCCAAGCCACTATTGGCGAAGTTTGAACAGTGGTTGAATAAAGCGAATGTGGTGCCAAAATCGGCTTTAGGTAAAGCTACCGGTTATTGTCAAAACCAATGGCCTAAACTTATTCGCTATCTTGAAGACGGTCACTTGAGTATTGACAATAACCGCGCAGAAAGTACAATAAAACCGTTTTTTATTGGTAGAAAAAACTGATTATTCGCCAATACAGCTAATGGCGCAAAAGCCAGTGCGATGCTGTACTCAATAATTGAAACAGCTAAAGCCAACGGCTTAACCCCGTTTGATTATATCGAACATTGTCTTGAAGCACTGAGTAAGCATGATTGTGATGTTGAACAGCTATTACCTTGGCGTGTAAAGCTTGAATACGCTAGCATGGCAGAAAATCAAACAACAGTGTGATCAAGTGTTGGAATACAGGGGGAAGTCATCCGTGATCAACATTCCCTGTTTCATTCATCCCTTAGCAGCATTGTGCTACCTTGCTTAATCCCTGAAGCGTCCATAACATGCCATCCTGACCTGTGTTGTTAACAACAATTTAAGCATAGAATAAAAAATGCTCATTTCAATTATTGTTCAATAAAAAATTTAGGTGTGGTTTAACCGACGCTTACGAAGAAAACTCTGCTTGGTATCGGTATAAACTAGATGCTAAGGGAGACGTTTTATCAAAAGAATTATTTTATTAACCTAGTACATAGAGCAGGGCGGTGAAGCTGAAATTGGTGCTCCAGATGGTTTAAAAGTTCACAGTTCGGGCTGGATCTTTGCAACAGGTCCGGGTGGAGTATGGGTGTTTGATGCAGATAAAACTTTACTTGCTAAAATTCATATGCCTGGATTCACCGCTAACATAGCTTTTGATGATACTGAAAAAACAATTTACTTAACGGCGCATAAGGAATTACGCGCTATTGATTTGAAGTAGTCGTAGAACTATTAGCTCTTTATATAAAAAACCCATCAAGTATTGTTGATGTTATATACCCACCACAGCTCAAGATGCAGATAGGTTGTGTGTTGTGGCATTTATAAGGCTTTTTAGCTTTATCATTCCTGTTAAAAAGCATTCGTCATCATTTACGTATGTTGCGGATATGCTTAATACTTCACAAGCGAGCTGATATTTATTACAAAGCTTAGGACTACCAATTAAATAAACCGGTTTTTTTTCAATAAATTGAAGTTCGTTTCCTATTAATAACCCAGATAAATAGCTTTCAACATGCTCCTCTTTAATAGTACTAAATAATTTGTGAGTTCTTACCTGAAATAATACACGAGTCAACTGTGTTGCTTGGCTTTCTTGAACCCCTAACTTAAATGTACTATTGTTAAATACCTGTTCCGGTAGATCTTTACCTAAGATGGTATATTGACTAATAACAGAAAATAATTCTCCTGTCATAAATGATGCCACTTTACTAATTTCATCACCTATGATATTAACGTGTTTGCTGTGTGTACCAGGTAAAATAACGCTATAATTGTTAATTTTATTTGAGTTGCTTTTTTTATAATTATTTTTATCAATTAGACCAAAAACTTGTACTTCTTCACCGCGCATAACATCATTGCTATTATTGTTATGGTGTAATATACCAGGAATAATGGTGGCAGACGCTAACCATGGTAATTTGAAATGAAAACTAGCATTACTTAATGCCTCTTGACTAACGGGTGTTTCGATATAATTAACGCAATGCCAACCATTTGCAGAGCCAACCATACCTGCCATAAAAATAGGTAATGTTTGATAACTGGGTATCCAACTTGACAAAATTATTTGCAGCGTGTTGGCAAAATCCCCATCTTCTACTTTTAATAGCCCCATTGGAGAGGCTATTTTTTTACGTAAATTATCCTTAGCATCCATTAAAAAGATACGAAGGTTACTGGTACCCCAGTCTATAATTATATAATCGGTATTACCGGTATTACTGGTATTCGTTGTATTTACATTCATTTTTATTTACTTAATTTTAATAGCGAAAGAAAAAATAATGACTTAAATATTCAAATTTTATGGAGTTAAGAGTGTCTAGACCAATATTTTCCGCTGTTAGAAATATGCTTCCTTAAAATAGTTAATGATAGTTCAACATTTCTACTCTCAATGGCTGATATAATAGCACGATGTTCGATTAAGCTTTGCTGCATTCTCGATTCACTAATTTGTAAATTAACATGCATAATTTGCAATATAATTCTGTTTTTTCGCCATAATTCAACTGCGCTTTTATTGTAATGTTGACAATACATTACCCAATGAAAACAAGTATCTAAATCTCGATATGTTCGATGATCACCAGGAGTGATATTGTCCATTTTATCTAATATTTGATGTAGTGATTGTAATTGCTCTTGCGAGTGCTCTAATACAAACCACTCAATTAAGTATGGGTCAAGTAATTGCAAAATTTCAAAAACATCACGCATAGCATTGTGTTCAAATTTGGTAACACGAGCACCACTATTAGGGCTAACAGTAACAAAACCTTCTCCTTGAAGTTGTTTTAGTGCCTCTCTAATAGGGTTAACACTCGTGTTATACATCTTCGATAATTTAGTGGTAACCAACCTGTCACCAGCAACGAAAGTGCCGTTAGCTATGTCTTTAATTATTTGTGTATATATTGAGCTATCATCAAGCAGCAATGGTGAGAATAAATCTTTAGTTTTTACTAAGGTCATGTTTTTAAATACTTTAAGCTATTTTATAAACAAATTCTCTAACAAAAGAGCAACTTTAACAACCATTAACTTCATTTTATCTCTAATTAAACCTTAATTATCATTATAATTTACTTTAAGGTACATAGATATAGTTTTTACGTGGTTAATTATTGATTTTTTATGGTTGATCTTCAGCATATTGTGTGCAATATTGTTGTGGATTATTTAATAGATGTATATTAGTTTTCTAATAAACATCAACATAAGGGGATTTATGAAAAACTATAATAAAATATTTAAGCCAAGCAAAATTTCTACAGCCATTGCTGTGGTTGTTTTAAATGTTTCTACACCTTTGTATGCTTTTGAAGATAGTAGTCAAAAGGTCGAAATTATTGAAGTTACAGGTATTCGTGGCTCTTTAGCGAGTGCTGCTAATATCAAACGGGAATCAAATGGTGTTGTTGATGCTATTACAGCAGAAGACATTGGTAAATTTCCAGACACTAACCTTGCTGAATCACTTCAACGTATTACCGGTGTTTCTATAGACCGTGCTAATAACGAAGGAAATCAAGTTTCAGTGCGAGGTTTTGGTCCAACATATAATTTGGTTACATTAAATAACAGGCAAATGCCTACGTCGTCGACTTTACTAGAAAATGGTATTAATCGTAGCTTTAATTTTAGAGAAATAGCTGCTGAAAGTGTGTCTGGCGTCGAGGTATATAAAACAGGTAAAGCACATGTTGCATCAGGTGGGATTGGTGCAACAATCAATGTGCAAACAGAAAAACCATTTAATTACGACGGTTTTAAAGCCGTAGCGACTGTTAAAGGTGTTATTGATACCAGTGTAGATAAAGGTGATAGTGTGACCCCTGAGTTGTCTGGCATGATCAGTAATAGGTTTTGGGATGATAAATTTGGTGTTTTACTTACGCTATCTCATGCTGAACGTGACAGTCATAAAGAAAGAGTTGGTTCACAAGGTTGGATTCCTGAACGTGGATCAAATGTAAATAAAAGTGGTATAGATTATTCTTTAAATCCAAATGGAACGCATTGGGCGCCATTGACTATAGATGCTGATAATCATGATTACGAACGTGAAAGACAAAATGGACAATTGGTACTTCAATATGCCCCTACGGATACGTTAACAGCAACAGTTGACTACACGATGTCTCGTTTTAAAGAAATCAACAACATGACTAGGACTAGTTTCTGGCTTGATGGCGATACGGGTGGTGATGCGGATGCGAATGGTACCGTAACTAACCCATTTAGAAATGATGATGAATTAAATTTTTGGGGTTTTCACTTTCTTAATGAAACAGAGAATGATTCAATTGGTTTAAATTTAGAGTGGATTGCCTCTGATTCCTTGAGCTTTAATTTTGATTACCATGATTCAACATCCCATTCTCAACCAGATGGGCAAAATTCAGAATATATTATTAATTTGAAAAACCCACGCGTTAACGATACAAATAACGATGGGGTACCTGATAGGGGCGGTGTTGATGTGGGGTATATAACTGACCCTGATGGTCGCCCTAATGTATTTTTTGATGCAGCGGATTTACCCGGTCAAGACCCGTTTGCTAAAGAGAACATAGAATTTGATTTATTTCAGAACCGTGGTTTAGAAATTGAAAATAATATTAAGCAATTTCAACTAGAAGGTGAGTGGGTTAATAACAGTGATGGTGCACTAGCAAAAATCAACTTTGGCGTGATGAATACTGATTATCAAATTGATACCAAAAGTAGACGTACAATTGCATTTGTACCTGTAGATATATCTACTTTAGATATTAACTTTAGATCCAGTGAGGGATTTGGTAGTGAGATTGGAGGTAATCAAAATTTATTTCCGTTGCTTGCCGATTTTAGTGCCCTTGAAGCGCTTGATTTAGTAAAGGAACAAGGTTACTTTTTTGAAGAAGAGCCTACATTTAACGCCGTTCAGGAAGAAACTTTCTCGGCTTTTGTTGCCCTTGATTTTATAGGGGAATTCAATGATATACCATACACATTAAATGTTGGTGTACGCTGGGAAGATACTGATGTTACGGCAGTTTCACTGCAACGTGAAATTACAGCATTAAACTATGTAAATACTGCTGGTAGGTTTGGCGAGGTATTTACACCGGAGCTCAACAGTGTAAGTCTTAAAGGTGGTTATACTCGATTATTGCCTAATCTTGATTTTAGTCTAGAACTTACCGATGAAATAATTACAAGACTTTCTTATAGTACGACATTAAGTCGTCCAGATATATCGTCTTTGTTTCCATCAACAACTATCGATGCACGCCCAACAGGTCCTTATAGTGCGTCTATAGGTAACCCAAATTTAAAACCATTAGAATCGCAGAATCTCGATTTAAGCTTTGAATGGTATTACGATGAAGGAAGTTATGCATCTATTGGCTTTTTCACTAAGTATGTAGAGAACTTTATTGGTGTTACTACTCGTGAAGGGACAATGCCTGACGTTAATGGTAATCCGTTAACTGACCCAAGTATTAATCCTCGTATTGGCTGCCCTGATGAAGTCGTTGGTGGTAATCCTGCTTGTTTCTCTACCCAAGATGATCCAGCCATTAACTTTCAAATTGCCACGCCAGGTAATTTAGATGATGCTAAGGTTGATGGGTGGGAAGTCAACTTACAACATATGTTTGGTGACACCGGCTTTGGATTTGTCGCTAACTATACCGCTGTTGATGGTGATGTAAAATATGATGTCTATGATGTTGATAATACTTTTGCATTAACAGGCTTGAGTGATTCTGCAAACTTAATTGGTTTTTATGAAAATAATGGATTTCAAATCAGACTTGCCTATAACTGGCGAGATGATTTCTTATTAGCTTTATTTCAACCACAAAGAGCAGGGGAGCCAACATTTGTTGAAGAATATGGGCAATGGGATATTAATGCAAGTTATGAAATTTCTGATGCAGTGTCTATTTTTGTGGAAGGAATAAACATCACTGAAGAAGTAACTAGACAACATGGTCGTTTTAAAGATCAATTGTTAAGTTACGAACAATATGGTGCCCGTTACAATGTGGGGGTCACGGTAAAATTTTAGGCGGTTAGAGAGTGTAACATGTTCCCTAGCATGTTATTTTGAAGTTACTACATTATTGTAGTAACTTCTTTTTTTTTGCCCAGCGAAGCTGGAAAACCCGATAGACTGAAAGAAGCCTAATCACCCTGACTAAGGGGAAGATAATCCGAATCGCAAAGGCGTAGTTGGCTAACGACTGGGTCTGAAGGAAGCGATAGGAAGTTAGAGGTACACAACTAACCGTAACCTGTTTCGGCGGTATTGATGGGTAAGCGTCCAAAATAGCGCAAAACCCGCTTTTCTTTAGGTATAGCAGATTCATTTGAAGGTGGCTTATCTAATAAAGTGCTAACAGGGAGCCAGTGTAGTAACTGGGGAAGCCTGGCATCTAAACTTAATTTGAGTAAGTGGCTTAAATTCAAGAGGAGACTCAAGATTTAGCGTTGGTGTGAGGTGGTAGATGAACCCGTAGTAGTGAGTAAGGCTAGGCCGATGAAAGCCAGTAATGGTGTGGAGGGGAAAACCAAGCCGACTATTAGCAGAGTGTTTGATAGGGTCAATTATAAATCACTAAAAGTCGTGGAATCTATATCGGGTCTACGAGCTGCCTAACAAGGTAAGGTCTCCTTAATTGGCTGAGGGTGAAACCGGAGCTTTCAAGTTAGTTGTCGCATCAAGTTAAATTTTATGCCACCCGCATTTCTTCTTGTTTATCTGGATTTAAATTTACTTCATTGATCATTGTCCAATCTCGAGATTTTCCTGAGCAACGACTTGGGTTCTGTAATTGCGCCATTTCATTTACCTGATGACGTTTCGCTAGTATCGCTTTATCTAATCTTAAATGACGCTGGTTTGGCGTGACAAATTTAATACCGTTGTGCAAGTGCCCATTGTTGTACCAATCTACAAATCCGCTAACCCATTTTCTTGCGTTAGCGATATTTTCAAACGCTTTTTCTGGGTATTCCAGGCGATACTTTAATGTCTTAAATAGCGATTCAGAATAATGATTATCATTACTCACAGACGGTCGGCTAAATGAAGGAACAATACCTAACTCCTGCAATGTTGCCAATAACGTTGCTCCTTTCATTGGACTGCCATTATCCGAGTGCAACGTGACTTGCTCAGGCTTTACCTGCTCTCGTCTGCAAATATTTACCATTAAGTCAGCTGACAGTGTGCTTAGCTGTGTGTCATGAACCTGCAACCAACTATTTTTCGACTATAAATATCCATCACTAAATATAAGTATAAAATTGACCTTTAACCGCTGTTGCTCTAATTCAGTTAGCCTGTTAGGTGGTCGCTTTATCGTACTCGTTCGCTTATCTGTCATATTATCAGCTTCAAGTCTTTTCGGTTCATGTGCTTGACCTTTCTCTGACCCTGTTGGGGTAACTGATGAAAAGTATTTTCACAAAATCTGTTACAGCTGTCTTTCCGCACCCAAAAATATAATAAAATAAGCTTGACGCAGATCGCCATATTTGATCTATTACTTATCTTTGGGTGATGGAAAAATTATGGCGTCGTATTCAACAAAAGGTCTTGATCATTTAGGTTTGGTTGCTGGCATGAACAAAGAGCTTGG
>NZ_JBWDLI010000024.1:0-23356 GCF_056238625.1 Colwellia sp. F1 | reverse complement strand
GTTAAAGGCTCAATCAGTGTATTTCCCCAACTTAAAATACAAGCCGAGTCAAAACCCAACCGCTCGTTGGGTGTTCTTTTGTTTTCAAGGTATTCATGTATTAACGATTAGTGGTGGGCAGCAATTAGTCCTCAATGTGGAGGAGAGGAACAGCATTATCATAAATTGCATGGGCAGCATTTATCAGGAAATTTATTCCTAAAACTGGTGCGGAATGTCGGTTACAGGCTCGTTGCTTTTAATTATATTCTTAAAATAAAGCAGAATTTTAGGTTTCTTATGACGACAATGGAAAATTATCACATATTGTAAAATCACAACAACTTACCTGAATTACCTTGAACTCTTTTGGTATTCTTGTAGGCTTATCTTAGCAATATTTTTACTCATAAAAAAAGTGCTACACCTACTATATCTACAGTGTTATAGCACTTATTAAGCTGTTGTCTAGCTTTTAGAGACAGATATCCGTATCAGTTTGCTAAACAGGTGTTTTTTAATTTTACTGCAAGTCACTTATTTATTTTTAGGTAGTTTAGCAACGTACTGCTTAACTTTATTAATAAGTGTCTGTTCTTCTTCAATAGTGTTTGCTGCTTGTGTCATATCATTACCAACGCCTACACCAATGGCGCCAGCTTCAAACCATTCTTCAATATTATCAATATTAACGCCGCCTACGGGCATCAGAGGAATATTTGAAAACGGACCTTGTAAATCTTTAAAGTACTTAATACCTATTGATCCCGCTGGGAATACTTTAATAAAATCAGCTTTGAATTTAATACACTTTGTAATATCTGTTGGTGTTAAAGCGCCCATTAAAACGGGTACACCATGTGTATGAGCAATTTTAACAATTGATTTATCGGTATTAGGAGTAACTAAAAATTGCGCGCCAGCTTGAATGGCTTTTTTGGCTAATGTTGTGTTAATAATGGTACCTGCACCAATTAATACCTCAGGGTGCTTCTGTCTTGCATTACTGATCTCGTCCAAAAATCCGGGTGTGTTTGAAGTGATTTCTAATGTTTTGACTCCGCCTGTAACTAAACAACGAACAACTGATGCCACTTCACTCTGTTTTGCTAAACGAATAATGGCAACAAGCTGGCTCGCTTGTATATCTTCTGTTATTTGAGAGCGTTGACAATTGTTTTTATCTAATTTTTTATTCATTCTTTGTCCTAAAAATTTAATTAAATTTTTGCTTTTAAGATATATTGACGTTGACTTAAATTATTTTTTATCTATCGTTTCAATTTTTCCGACTAGGAAAAGATATGAGCATGACCCAATTACCGCTAAACAGGCAATAAATGCAAGGGCTGGTTTAAAGTCACCATCGTTGGCAAGTACACCAATAATAATAGGAACAGTCACTGCAGAAAGACCACCAATAGCATTAAAACAGCCCCCAACTAAGCCAACAAGATTTTTGGGGGCAAGCAGTGAAACAAAGACCCAAGCGATCGAGGCTAAACCATTTCCAAAAAATGCAATTGATAAAAATGTAATAACCCAGAAGGTATCGTCAGTGTAATTTGCGCCAACAATACTGATTGTTAATAACATTCCTATTACAATAGGCGCCTTACGAGATAGCTCTTTAGATATTCCTTTTTTCACTAAATAGTCAGAAGTAAACCCTGAAATTAATACACCACAAAAAGCAGCCAAGAAAGGAACTGAAGCTAAAAAACCTGATTTAATAAAGTCTAAACCACGATATTCAACCAAATAAGTTGGAAACCAGGTTAAGAAAAACATTAATGTTCCACCTAAACAGAATTGACCAATATATATTCCCCAAAGTTTTTTATTGGTAAAGGCTGATTTAAAATCTGCTTTGGTATATTGTTTTTTAGGCTCAACCTTATCTATTTTCTGATCAGACGCTATCAATGCCAATTCTTCTTTATTGATAGTTTTATGATCTTGTGGATCGCGATAAAAAATGTACCAAATAATAGCCCAAACAATACCAATTAAACCTGAAATTATAAATAAACCACGCCAACCAAAACTACTTTGAATAAGTGCTAATACAGGCATAAGAAAGGCCAAACCAATAAATTGACCAGAAGTATATACAGCAATTGCTGAAGCTCGTTCATTTTCAGGAAACCAAGTAGTGACTATTTTATTGTTACAAGGATATGAGGGCGCTTCAAATACACCTATTACCATTCTACACCCTATTAACGCGGTAAATGAGCTAACTAGCCCTTGTATTAAGGTTGCTAAAGACCAAGCAGTTAATATGAAAGGATAGAGAATTCGTGTTTTTACTAGATCAACAGCCACTCCTCCAGGAATTTGTAAAATAGAGTAAGTCCATCCAAATGCAGAAAATAATAATCCCATTTGAATTGCACTTAAGTTTAATTCATCAGAAAGAGCCGAGGCGGCTACAGATAAATTAGTTCTATCCATATAATTGATTACAACACTAATAAAAATAAGTGTTAAAACCTGAAACCTTTTTTTTGTTGGTACTACATTCGAGTTAATTGACGGAGAGCTTTGGTTAATGTTTGACATATGATTATCTCTTTTCTAATTTTACCAATTTGTATATGAACCATCGTTTTTGTGTAAACGAGGTGGCTCCCAAAATTTAAATGAAAGGTTTTTAATTAAGTGCTCATTGACATCAATACCTAAACCGGGACAATCAGACACTTTAAACACATTATCTTCAACCAAAGGTCGTCCAATAAAGAATTTGTCATAGTCGCTCATATCACCATCATAAGGAGGCAACTCTAACCAAGCCATATTATTAATAGATGCACAATAGTGAATTGATGCAGCTGCACATATAGGACTTAGTGGGTTATGAGGCATCATGTCTATATAGTGAGTTTCACACATCCCCGCTATTTTCATCCCTTCTGTGAATCCGCCCGCATTGCATATATCAATTCGTGCAAAATTAGTTAAGGCAGTCTCGGTATACGGGGCAAAATCCCACTTACTAGTAAATTCTTCGCCAATAGCAAATGGAACGTTACACATACTTCTTAGAGCTTGATATGCTTGAGGAGACTGAACCCTAATAGGCTCTTCAATAAAGTCTAAGGTACCTTTTGGCATGCGGTCGATAAAAGAGACCGTTTCTGCTACAGATAAACGATGGTGATAATCAATACCTAGGGTAATTTCACTACCAATAGCTTCTCTTGCCTTGGTTAACCAGGTTGAGGTATCTATAATAGATTGACGAGGCTCAAATTCTTCTGATTTTTTTGGGTTACCATGTATACCTGTGGTTGCTCTTATAACATCCCACCCTTGTGATTTAAGCTGCTGCATTTCATCAATAAGTTCAGGCCCCATTGATTGCACTGCTGTTGCGAAGAGTGGAATTTTATCTCGTTGTTTACCTCCTAACAATTGATACACAGGAATATTTAAAGCCTTACCGACTAAATCATGTAATGCAATATCAATTGCGGATATTGCAGCGGCAAGTACGCGACCACCTTCGAAATATTGTCCTCGGTACATTTCTTGCCAAAGAGCCCCTATCTGCATAGGATTTTTGCCTATAAGAAATTCTTTAAAGTGTTCAACAGCCCCCATCACAGCCTGTTCACGCCCAGATAAACCTGATTCACCCCAACCATAGAAGCCTTCATCAGTTTCAACCTTAACTAGGCAAACATTTCTAAAGCCAGCCCAAAAGCCATAAGCCTTTATATTTACTATTTTCATAAAACTCCCGTACGTCTAACTAAAACTTAATGATTTATACCCGTTACCAGGTTTCAGAATGCTCAAATGCTTCTACGATTTGTTTAAAGTGTCGTTATACCGTGTAAACAAAGTAAATATAGACTGACTATGTTGACCTAAAGGTACTTTAATTCCCACTGAAAACCCTACACTTTGAATGACAACGGATATATATGCTAGTGCATATTATTAAACCTTAGATCGGTTTAATAGATCCTCTCTAATAGCTACTTTTTCTACTTTCATCGTTATATTTACTTGCAATAGACTAGCTAATGACGCGAAATTTTCATTAAAAGTAAAAAACTATCAAGTTAGAGAGCCACCTCCAAAAATATTATTAAATATTTCAATAGATTAAAAACATCTTAAACCGATTTCAGGTTAATAAATTGTTTAAACACCTAGAGTTGTTGATCTTTCGAGATTACTTTTGCAGCAAATTGTTTGGTCTTCTTTGTATTTATTAATAGCAGGCAAGAGCATGTATCTGGCTACATGAATATGCGATAACGCTATATATATTGAAACAAGTGCTGTCTTTAGGTTCATTTAAAATGAATTTACTTAATGTTGCTCACTATTTAATTAGAGTGACTAGTTCTCGAAGTAGTAAGTAAAACTCGTGGCATGATTAAATTCGTATTAAATTGAATAAATTTAACTCAGAAAGATCAACTTTTCCTTTTTTAGTGTTCTATTACTCTATTATTGCACATAATAAGATAATTATTAAACATTTTGTTGAGGGAGGTAAAATTACTAAGAAATTAAATATAAAAGAATAGGTTTATTGAATTTTCAGGATTAAATATTAATTGAAAAAATAAAGATAATGCTTGATTTTTTTGTAGGTATTAACGGTAGGTGGGGGGGTAATAGTTAACTTGAACTTAGTTTAATAATCTTTTCTAGTAGCTATTTCTCTAGGATCTGTTGAACTTTCGAGATTACTTTTCCAAACTAATATATACAATTTTAAAAGCGTTATTAGTTTCCAATCATTCTATTTAAATAGATATTAAAGCGCTTAAAATAGAGGCATCGGATAAAAGTATTTATCCGATGCCTCTAGTTATTTAATTTTGGACACGTTCTTTAATAGTTATTGGATAAATTTCGTGTTTATAAGATTCGCCATCACTGGCGGTAAAAGAAACATTTAAATAATAAAAATGACCTGCGGGTAGCTCTGCTGAAGGCGTCAACCCTTTAAGAGAAAAAGTCATACTCGAATTACCAGATTCCGTATTTAAAGCGCTAGCATCAGTTTTTACGGTATCTTTTGCGGGTATCCATTTATATTTAAATTCGCGAAGCCAATAACGAATACCTCCTTCGTCGGCTGAGATCACGGTATTGCCAGTTCCTGCATGATAATGAGTATTTAGTGTGATTTTATCGCCAACAACAAAGACGGCATTTTTAATCGCTTGTTCATCAACAATTTCAATATAGGGTTCAACTCTTGGTACTATTGTTAATTGAATCTCATCACTTATAAGTGGATTGCTTTGTGAGGTTGCTTTAATGCTAACTTGACCTGCTTTAAGTGTTTTAACTACTCCCATGGCTGTCACAGTGGCAATGTTTTCGTTGCTACTTGTCCAGACAAGCATTTTATTATCAGCATCATTTGGCAATATGCTTGTCTTAAGTGCTAAATTGTCTCCGGCAATTAGCTCAGTAAGCTTGGTAGAAAAAGATACTGATTCAATTGGTTTGGCATACCATTTAGTAATGTTGAGTTGGTGCGCTGTTATTAGTTTGTTGGCGGGACTTTTTGCCGAAATAATTGCGGATTGAGCAATATTACCTACCGCTTTGGCTATACCATGTTTATCAATTGTTATAACTGAGCTGTCACTTGAAGACCATTCAATATTTTTATCAGCATTTTTAGGCGTTAACTCAGCAGTAAAGGGAACTGAAGTTCCTTGTCTGATCTCTTTGACAGCAGGTTTAATTTCAATAGTAAGCGGATCTAATTTATCGGTTTTAAATAGTTGGTTGGCTTTCTTATTTTTAATGGTGATTGTTTCACCATTACGCCACCTTACTTGAATACTTTCAATTTCGTTTTCTTGGCCTAGACCAAAATGAACAATGTTAAGTAGGCTTTGTGAGAAAATAGCGCCCGCTGAGCCGACCCGTTTACGGTAGGTGCTCGTTGCCGTTTTTAAAACAACTTCAGCAGATATTGCATCAACGTTAGCTTTGGGAGAATAACCCACATTAACAAGCGCATAGTTATTATTTTTTCGTGTAGATGCTGACTTAGACGTTTTATTAGGTGATAGGCCAGTCGCGTTTCCTGTTTGATCAATTTGACTGTTTTTATACAAATACCATTCGCCATCTTCGCTACCATTAAGCAAATCAAGGTGACCATCTAAATCAAAATCAAATGCTTGCCCCATATCACCATTACCCGGGCCGCCAACATCATTAGCGCCATGCATTGTGGTTGCTTCAAAATATCCTTTACCTGTATTTAACAACATGACATCTGAAATTCTTTTGCCGATTAAGCCCCAACGATATATAAATAAATCTTGATAGCTATCATTATTGAAATCTCCTGTAGTGACACCTAAGGCATTACCCCCTTTAGGAATGTTCCACTCTTGGGTTACGTCAACAAATTTACCATTGTCGTTACGTAGCAATACATCAGTAATGTTTCTATTCTCAGGTTCAAAGTCAAGCTCAACTTCATTAATGCCTGACAAACTAAACTTAAAAGTCCAAAAAATATCTCCATTGCGGACTAATGCCGATTTCCATCTACCTTTCCCGTCATATTGTTTTCCAATATATCCAAAATATACACCATCGGTTGAAATATCCTCTGGCCAACCTTGCGCTTGTTCAGGATTAATATCAAGTTCTTCTCCAGGTTGTAGTACGAAAGGTGATTTTTTACTACCAAGAAAAATAGGATAATCTTTGCCTCTAAAAGAACCTTGAGTAAGGTAGTTATACTGATGGAGTTTTATCGTACCTTCTGCTATAAATTCAAAAACATCGACACCTTTATAACCTCGCGGTTTAATCGAAAACTCTTTAGTTATTGGGTCGTGGTCAACAGAGGGAGCTTCACCATAGCCATGTTCAAATACTTTACCTCTAGCGAGGTATAGATCAAAGTCTCCATCATTGTCTATATCAATATCTGTTATCGCCATAATGTCATTCATTTTGGTCACATGAGATGGAATTTTATGTGTGACTTCTGTAAAGGTAAAGTCACCGTTGCCTTGCCATATTGTTAAAGGGCTATAAAGGATCACATCATCAATATTATCGTTATTAATATCAGTAATTAGCGCTCTTGAAGGTTCTTGGTCTTGTAAACCTTCAATTGGCGTATATTCAAATGTGCCATCACCTAGATTTTTATAAAAGAAATGTTGTGGTTTAGTATGAGTGAGGCTTGCTTCGTTTATTAGCATTAAATCAAGATCGCCATCAAGATCCATGTCAGACCATTTAGCCCCTCGACCTCGGCCACCCCTATCAATGTTTACGTCACCAGTATGGAGGATAAATTTTCCGTTACTATTTTTATAAAAAAGCGCTTTAGATGGGTTAGTTCCGTTGCCACCACCCATGGTTAACACCAAGTCTAAATCACCGTCGTTATCATAGTCACCCATTGCTGTACCATGAAGGTCGTGCATAAACCAACGAGATAAATCTTTATTGTGTTTAGTTACTGTACCATCACCATTATTCCAATAGAGCTTACTACTTTCTTTATTATGATTATTGACGATAAAGTCATAATCACCATCTTGATCAATATCGGCTATAGTCGGCCCTCCATATTTGATTGAGCTCACTTTATCGATACCTGCTTTTTCCGAAATATCATCAAAAGCGGGTATAGATAATTCGTCTATGTCTTCAAACGTTAAACGGTTAAGCGTTAGTGCAGCATTAAGCGTTTTTATGGTGAGTTTTGTTGTGCCTAATGTATCAAACTTAACGAGTGCGTTGACTTCTTGATTACCAGAATGCGGAATATTAATATTATCTATCAATAATTTATTATCGGAATATAAACTTATATTGGCGTAGTTTTCTGGATTGCTAACATCAAATGTCACCCGTTTTAGCAAACTACCTTTAATGTGGTAATTAACCTCAAGCGGGGTTGATGGCTCAATTTGCGTAGGATTTGTGATAAGACCTATGCCAGAACACGCGGCAAGTGATAACGTTATGATTAAAAAAACGCCTGCTTTTATATTAAAGAAGCGTTGTAATTGATGCAGCATACAGGATAACCCATGAATAATTGTTTATTGTTTACAATTTATATCTGTAAATCAAACAATAGTCCATTTAAATTTACTTAATTTTAAGGTTTTGCATTGTTAATTGTTTACAGATTGTGCGGTTCGTTGTGTTAAGAATAAATTTTACAACAAAATGAGCTAATGTTATGGATAAGCGTATTTGGGTTTAATTAACCATTTAAGTGAATATATTTAATTAGTTAACAAGTAGGTTGGGGAATAACGTGAAATTTAGCACTTTAGGGTTGTGTTTATTAATAATGGTCAATGGCACTTATGTATTTGCACATGAGTTTTTAGAACAAAATGTTTATTCACAATAACTAACATTGTTAAAAAAGCATTATTCTCCCAGTGTTGTATCGTGATAATAAAAAGCTAATTGTACTATAGGAGCTACAAGAGCGTGTGATGAGTGGCACGAGTTTAGGTGATATTCACAAAGGTTATGACTAGCTAGTTTAACTACGATTACATGTCGGGTGAACACTTAAATCAAAACGCAGTAATAGGTGGCGCTTCTCGATTATGGTTTGGTCCAGATGCAAAGCAAGTTTTCTTTATTCTTTGAACCCGAAACAGTGCTTTTTCCTAAAAATATTCGTGTGCCTGATGCTGTTCCAATTATTTCTTTTGATGTTGTAGAACAAAGCGTTGAGCAAGTAATTTTCAAAAAACAATTGAAGTTATAAAACTATCAATAAACTCTATTTATTGTTGACAGTTAACTGTAATTAAAACACTATGGTTAATATGAAATGAATGGTATTAAACACGCATAACAGTTGAATGATGTATAAGAAATTAAAGGTATCAATGTGAAATAGCTTTTTATTGTAGTGATGTTATTATGTGCTGGTCTTAATGTTAACGCAGAAGATTGGGATAGTATTCTAGTGCCTGCTGATGCTGGAGAAGGTAAAGTATGGCAGATCTAGTTATTATCAGATGATTTTAATTATGAAGCGAGTACCCATGAGAAGAGTGATGAATTTTCTTCTCGTTGGGATGAAGGCTTTATTAATGCATCGAAAGACCCCAGAATGACCCTTTTTTCAGGTGATCATGCTTTTGTTACTAATGCATGTTGAACCTAACAATGAACCGTAAGCCGGCTACTAAAAATGTATATACTGGCGCAATCCGCTCAAATGAAACCGTCAATTACCGCTTTATTTAGAAGCACGAGTCAAAATAACTAATTTGACACTCGCTAATGCATTTTGGTTCTTGAGTGCAGACTCCACCCAAGAAATTGACGTTATTGAAAGTTATGGTAGTGATATAGCAGGGTAAGAGTGCTTTGATGGCCGAATGCACCTTAGTCACCATGTGTTTATTCGAGAACCATTTCAATCTGGATATTTTAATAATATTTAGCCTATAACGAATTTGTTATCGGTATTATCTATCTAGGTTTTATTTTTCAGCTTTGAATTGAAAGGTGTAATATCTTGAGTATTAAGTATATTGGTCACGATTATGTTATTAATTGCCAAGATTATAGTGTCACTATTTTAGGAAAACGTGAAATTATACGCCCTAAAACCTTTCAATTACTCTGTGCGCTTATTGAAAAGCCGGGTGATGTTGTCGATAAACAAACCTTGTTAGCTGAAATATGGGATGACGTTAATGTAGATGAGCAAGTTATTTTTCAATCCATCGCCGAGCTTCGTAAACTCTTTGGTAATATAAAAGTTATTCAAACTCACCCTCGAAAAGGATATAGCTGGGTTGCCGATGTTGAAAAAGAAGACTTTCAATCCGACGTCAAGCCTTCGTTAACACCTCAAACCCTATCTAAAAAATTAAACAATAAAAAAAATACGTTGTTGTTTGTCGGGGCTATCATTGTTTTGCTATTTGCTTGGGTAATCTATTTATTTACCAACAACACAGCATCACCTTCAGATAACAAAGGTACAATTTTTATTTTACCGACAAAAAATACCAATATGGAGCCACAGCTTGATTGGATGTCGGTCGGGATTATGGATGCATTAATCTCACAAGCCGTTGATCACTCCAAAATTATGACATTAGATTATGTATTAATGTCTATGCGAAATGCCAACATGGATAGAAATTACGATGAAGCGCAAATAGCCAGACTATCTAAAATCACGGGTGCAGATATTATTGTTGAATCGCAGATCAGTCGAAGAATAGGTGAATACCAGCTGATTTATAAACTGCATTATATTAATAACGTTAAGCGTGGAGTTTTATTTAATAAATCAATAGATCAGCTTACCATCGACTTAGCAGGTATTATTGCAGAACTTACTGAATACCGCATGAAAAATATCAGTATTAACCGTAGTGCCTTTAATCATGAATTATTTATTGAAGCGATCACGCTGTCAGAGCAAGGAAAGGTTGCTTCTAGCATTGAGTTGTTGAAAAGTTTAGTTGCTATTGAGCCGGGTAATATGCCCGCTTATAAATTGCTTATTGACTGGTTACAATTTGATAATAATTTTGAACAAGCGTTAGTGTATAGCACCGCAGCCTTATCTCATTTAAAACAAAATCATTATGATGAAATTAGTTTGTATTATCGCCATGGTTACAATTTATTTCGTCTGAATCAATTTGAACAAGCTTGGGAATACGCTCAATTACTTAATCAACAAACCAATGAGAATAACTCCTATTATCAGGGGGCAAGTGCTAAGTTATCAGGTGAAATATTACTAGCACTAAATAAATCTGAGCCAGCAAAAATAGCTTTTTTTAAGGCGTTAAAACACTTTGAAAGTATTTCTTATTCCATCGGTATGACCACTGTACATTGTTTGCTTGCAGAAGCTGAAAAAAACCAAGGAAACGTCGAGCAACAAAAAATACACCTGCAATTAGCACGAGCAATTGTTGAAAAATATGAAATTCGTGATCTGATAGACTCTTTTAGAATTGAACTGGAGTTTCCATAAACGCTAGCGTTACGAGCATTTTAGATTTTTTTAGAAAATTTCATGACCTTTTTATCAGCTTTTCGCGTAGTTTCAATTATCTTGCGTAAAATTCTTGTTAGGTGTATTTGGTTTAAAGCGATATCGTAAAAGTTAAATCAACCGTATTTTGATGTGAATAAAAATGAAGTTACTGTCGTAGCATCCTTTTTTTAATAAATTTTAAAGTAAATCATGGATAAAAAACTTTCTCGTCGTTCAGCACTGAAATTTGTCGCAGCGGGTGTTGCCACGGCAGGTGTTACTAGCTGTGCAAATATAGCGGCTCTCAAAAACAAAAATACTGAAGCGGCTAAAACAGCTATTGAACCGACAAAAGATAATTGGCAAAACATGCATGATAGAATTTGGCTTGGCGGAGAATACTGGGCCAACCCAATGGAAGATTGGCGTGTTATTGATGGAGGTGCTGAGTGTTTGAGTCGGGGCGGAAATCGCAGTGTGCATTCATTAACACATCAATTAACACATCTTGAGAACGGTTTTGATATTTCTGTGCAATTACGTCGTTTAGAGCAACATGCAAATGATGGTGGCGCTGGAATTCGCCTAGGTGCTCGCAGTGATATAAATGAATACCGCAGTAATTGTTTTGTGCAAAACGGCTATGATCTGGGTATTAAAAATAATGCGTTGGTATTAGGTGATAAGAGTACAGCCTTAACCAATGGCATTAATGATCAAGATGTTAAGTTGCATTTAACGGCAAGACTTCAGCTAGGAGCTATGGCACTGACCTTAACCGCATCGCTTGCAGAGACGAACCAAATTATTGCTCAGCTAGAAAACTTAGCACCTGTCGATGACTTACGCGGCAATGTTGCGTTAGTGAGTAATTTTTCTATTGGAGCATTAGAAGTGCCAAATGCCTCTGAGAATAAGTTAGGTTGTCGTTATCGTTTTAGCCAATGGACTATGCAAGGCGAAGCCTTTTCGGTTAATGAACAACAAAAATTTGGCCCTATTTTATGGACTATGTACACCTTAAGTGATTCACGTAGCTTAGACGGTTTTGTGATGAACCTTAGTGCGCTCACAGGTCCTATGGGTGAAAAGGACAACAAAACCCTTGCACTTCAAATAGAAGAAAAAGGAACTTGGATAACACTAGGGACACAAAAATTAGATACGGATGCATGGGTTGCTACCTTCCGTATTCCCAATTGGGATGAAAAATCTGCGAAAGAATATCGCGTTGTTTACCTTGAAAAACAACGTGATGGTAGCGAAAAACCCGATGTTTATGGCGGTACAATTCAAGCCAACCCAGTTGGTCGAAAAATGCGTATGGCTTCATTAACTTGCCAAAATGATTACGCATTTCCTTATGAGCCAGTAGTAAATAATGTTGTCAATATGAAACCTGATTTGGTTTTTTTCTCTGGTGACCAATTATATGAAAGTCACGGTGGTTTTGGTGTTATTCGAGCGCCAGCTGCGCCTGCGATACTTAATTATTTACGTAAATTTTATCAGTTTGGTTGGGCATTTGGTGAGGCAATGCGCAATCAGCCAACAGTTTGTTTACCGGATGATCACGATGTATTACAAGGTAATTTATGGGGAGAAGGTGGCGCACCTATGCCACAAGAAGCCCTTGAAAATAATCATGTGGATAAAACAGGTGGTTATATTGAGCCGATGCGTATGCTAAACGTAGTTCATAAAACGCATACTGCACATCATATGGCTCCTGATGATCCAAAACCGTCTAAATGGGGCTTACATGTCTATCATGGTGAGATGGTTTATGGTGACGTAGGCTTTGCTATTGTTGCTGATCGGCAGTGGAAAAGTGGCCCAGAGCATTTAAATATTATTGTCGGTACGTCAGGGCAAGAAGAAGAACCAAACTTTTTTAATCCTGCTTACGATCACCCTGAACTTAACTTATTGGGTAAACGCCAAGAGGACTTTTTAGAAAGGTGGAGTAAGGATTGGCGCGGTCATAAGCTTAAAGCATTATTAAGTCAAACCGTTTTTGCCAGCATTGCAACCCACCAATGGAAGTCAGATCATTATCTTAAATATGATTTTGATAGTAATGGTTGGCCTGCAACTGCTAGAAATAGAGCGGTAGAGGCAATACGAGATTCTATGGCATTACATATTTGTGGTGATACCCATCTAGCGAGTATTTCTCAATATGGAGTAGATAAACCACGAGATAGTAACTGGGCATTTTGTTCACCGGCGATAGCAGTTGGTTGGCAACGTTGGTGGGAGCCAGATAGTGTTGGTTTGTTATATCAAAACAGACCAGCGCATGGCTTGAACAATACCGGTGAATACCTTGATAGTTTTGGTAATAAAAATTATGTTTATGCTATTGGTAACCCAATATTTAGTACCGCGACTAATCGTTACGTTGAAGCCCATGAAAAGGCCAGTGGTTTTGGCTTTATTACGTTTGACACAGACGCTAAAACTTATACGTTAGAGGCGTATAAATTTTTAGTTGATGCGACAGATGGCAGTGCTAACAATCAGTACGCGGGGTGGCCTATCACTATTCACCAAAGAGAAAATATGGGTGAAAATATAATAGGTTAATTTCTACGCTTGTTAATAAAACAAAGCCAATGCTATTAATTCATTGCATTGGCTTTTTTGTTTGCCCAGCGAAGCTGGCAAACCTGATAGGTTGAAAGAAGCCTAATCACCCTGACTAAGGGAAAGATAACCCGAATCGCAAGGGCGTAGTTGGCTAACTACTGGGTCTCTGGTCTGAAGGAAGCGATAGGAAGTTAGAGGTACACAACTAACCGTAACCTGCTTCGGCGGTATTGTGGGTAAGCGTCAAAAAAACAATAGCGCAAAACCCGTTTTTTGTTGGGCATAAGCCTCACCCTACTCGATATTATGATTTGTCTTGGTCTGACATGAAAACCGTCCTAAATAAATAGATTATTTAAATAATGATTTAAGTAAAGTGTTTATTTAGGTGATAACTCAAGCTCTATCTCTTCAATGGTCTTGTTTTTTGTTTCAGGTATATTCTTTAAAACAAATACTAAACCAACCAAACTAAATACTATATAGAGAGCAAAAGTATAAGCTGCACCTAATGTTTCTAATTGCCATGGGAAGAACAGTGGTACGATAACGCCACCAAATACACTGGCAATGAAGCCACAAAGGGGGATAGCAAATGCACGTACTTTTGTCGGGAATATTTCTGAGACTAAAATCCATAAAACAGGCCCCATTGAAAAATTAAACGCACACTGAAAACTAATAATTCCGATAAAAACTAATATGCCATTAATATTCGTTGCGGCGCTCATGAGAGCTGTTTCGTTAGCGGTAAATGCGGCAAGTCCAACTTGGTCAATAACGGCTCGCTTGAACGCTAAATCTGAAGAAAACTCTACTCCCATTATTGGTTGTAATAAAGAAAGGTCAATAACACTTTTTAAGCTAGTAACTGATTCAGGTGTTAGTAAATAAGTCGCATTAAAGAAGCCGATAAACACGATGAGTAAGCTAGCTGCACCCCATAATAAACCACCTGCAAAAATTGGACGACGGCCTAACTTATCAACAAACATAATACCTAACACGGTAAATATTAAGCCTATCCCTCCAACAAACATGGTTTGAGAGAATGCTGAAGCAGCACCGCCACCAAGTTGTGAAAATATCATGGGCATGTAGGCCAATACCGCATTCATTCCTGTTAACGCTTGAATCATGGCAGAAACAACACCAATAACCAATGCTGCTCTCATAACAGGGCTAAATAATAGTTTTGCTTGCTCTATAGTACTTAATGAATGGCTATTTTTATCATCGAAGCTTTTTTCAATTTCTTGCAGTTGTTTTTCTAATTCTTCAGGCTCTGTTATTTTAGCCATTACCGCTTTTGTTTGTTCCATTTTACCGTTTAATGCTAACCAACGAGGGCTTTCAGGTAGAACTAAAACACCTAAGAACCATAATACAGCAGGCACAATTTCGAAGCCGAGCATCCAACGCCAAGCCGAACCTTCATTTAATCCTAAGGTTTGTAATGTGTGAGATGAATCTGCTATTACGCCAATAATATAAAAATTCACTAACTGCGCAACGAAAATACCAATAACAATATTAAGTTGGTTCATTCCTACTAATTTACCACGATATTTAGGCGGTGCTATTTCACCTATATACATAGAAGCTACCGAGAGTGAAGAAAAAGCTAAACCGCCAAGTACACGCGACCAGAATAAAAAGTTGGCTGTTGGGGCGTAGGCAGAGCCAATGGCGGAGAGTGAATATAAGCCGGCAATAATTAGCATGGTTTTCTTGCGCCCAATTTTATCACACACTAAACTGGTAAAAATTAAACCTATTAATGCGCCGTAACCTGGGCCAGCCACTAAATTACCTATTTCGATTGCCGATAGGCCAAACTCTATTTTAATAAATTGAATAGTGCCTGAAATTAATACGAGATCTAAACCGAAAACGAAACCGCCAAAAGCGATGATAAATGCAAATAAAAAGGCATTTTTTGTAGGTGATAACATAAATTTAATCTAATTTTTTATAAATATATTATTTCATTCTACCTAAGAAAAATAAATTGACAATTGATTTTTGGATAATGTTAACAATCAACCATATTGAAGGGGAGTATGTAACTGGAACCATTAAAAAGTGGTCATTATTTACGAATGCGTTAAAGGGTTGTCTCAATTAACGGGCAAAAAAAAGTCCAAACATAGGTTTAGGTTTTTATATTTGAAGAACTTAATTTCCCAATTGCTCACATATTTTAGATGCTGTTTCTTTTAATGATTGAATTAATTGGTTTTTAGTTTCTTCATCTCCTAATGTAGAAGTAAGAAGTGAAACAGCTAATGCTGCTATTACTGCACCCGTAGGTTGACCAATGATAGCGGCGCAATCGGTAACGCCCTCTGTTAATTGGCTTTGTCTAAAACAATGACCATCTATTAAAATATTTTCTAGTTGTTGTTCAAGCACTATTTTTTCTTTTTTATTCATTTTAGTGTAGCTCTCGTTACGCTCATAAATGAGTTGTTTCACAGCTTTATTACTGTTTGCTAGTAATACAAGCCCTGAAGTAGTAGCAACTGCAGGAAATAAGGTTCCTTCAGCAATTGAGAGTGAAACAGGAGCATGACTTCTTGCGTGTACGATAACCATTACTTTACTTTGATAAAGAATACTTAAATGTGCGGCATAGCCTGATTGTGCTGAAAAATCCTCCATGATAGGAATAGCAGTTTGGCGTAGTTGATCAATAGGCGATATTTTTCGTGACAGGTTAAAAAGCTTTAACGAAACGCTGTATTTTCCTGAGGTTTCATCACGTATTAAATAACCTCTACTTTCTAAGCCAACCAATACTCGGTAAATTTCATTGGCTGAGCGTTCAATTCCTTGCGCTATTTCTGTTTGTGATAGCGGCACGGCTTTTGAGGCAAGGTATTCTAAAATATCTAGCCCTTTATCAAGTGCAGGTACAGCATACTTATGAGTTTTTTCCGTGCTCATTCTTTTTCCTATAAGTTACTTTTATTGAACGACTGAAAAATAAAGAAATGTTATTTAGAGGTCTTTGAATTATCTTTAGATAATATCTAAAAGGGAACCATTTTTTTGAAAAAGTATATCAATAACTGACTCATTAACAAGTAAATTATACTTGTCACAAATCTAGGTTTATTTATATTTTTATAGAGGTAATTGGTTACTGGCATGACAGATAAAAAACTATAGAATTACGCGGTATTAACTAGGATCACACACGAAGTTTTACGCTGATGACAGCATCTTCCAATACGGCATCAATAGCCCAAAGAACACCACCTTTACGATTAGATATGAGAATATTATTAAGTTCTAATAATACAACTAACAGCTTTTGATGAACAACCGATACTAACTAAGCTGAGATCAAACGCGCATCATGCTCAGCGTCAACGGCCTTTTGTTTCCAGTAATTTGATGTATGGACTATTTTCGTAAATAAAGAAATTGTAGTTTATATACAAGGGCATCATTCTGGCCATAAGCAATGTGGTGCAGGTGGAGAAGATGGTATTTATGGCATTGAAAACCACTTACAGAAAAACGTTTATCTAAGTTATTAATAGAACAGTCGTTTAACCTACTAACACCAGCTAAAGATAAGTCATTAATGTCCAGCTTATATTTAGCCTTTTCCTATTAAATGATTTATACAAAGATCATACCTCGTAAAATTAATTAAATAAAATTTTGTATAAACTTTACAAAACATAAAATCTGATGTAGATTGTTAACAATAAACTGTTTAATTTTTCGTTTGATGGATCTATTAATGAATTTAAATCCCAATACAATAACAGCGGTAGATGTGGAGTATTATCAAGTACCTCTCTCAGAGGTGCTAACAGATGCTAAACATGGTGACCATACCCATTTTGAATTAGTCCTGTGTAAAATTAGTTGTGAAGATGGCACAGAAGGTGTTGGTTACACCTATACCGGAGGTAAAGGTGGGCGAGCTATATATTCATTATTAGCAGATGAATATAAGTCGCTGTTACTTGGTCAGAATGCAAGCCAAATAGAGAAAATTTGGGATGGTATGGAATGGCACTTACATTATGTAGGTCGCGGTGGTTTAGTGAGTTTTGCTATGTCAGCAGTTGATATTGCCTTATGGGATATTCGTTGTAAACGTGAGAACTTACCTTTATGGAAAGTTGCGGGCGGTGCTAATAACACTACGGCTTGTTATGCTGGCGGTATTGATCTTAACTTCTCTCAAGAAAAATTATTAAGCAATATTCAAGGTTATTTAGATAAAGGTTTTAACGCTGTAAAAATTAAAGTAGGAAAGGAAGACTATTTAGAAGATGTAGAGCGTGTTTCAGCTGTAAGAAACCTCATAGGCCCAGAGGTTGTTTTTATGGTTGATGCTAATTATTCATTAACTATAGAAGAAGCAATTGTTTTTGGTAAAGCTATAGAAAAGTATGATATTGCATGGTTTGAAGAGCCAATTATCCCAGATGATTATTTAGGTTATGCAAAAATAGCAGACAATATTAGTATTCCACTTGCTATGGGAGAAAACCTCCACACGCTTCATGAATTTGGTTACGCTGTAGCGCAAGCAAATTTAAGCTATTTACAGCCAGATGCTTCTAATATTGGTGGTATTACAGGCTTTTTGCGTGTAGCCAAAATAGCGAAAGAAAATAACCTACCACTTTGTAGTCATGGTATGCATGAGTTACATGTTTCTCTGCTTGCATCTCAAGCACATGCTGGTTATTTGGAAGTGCATTCATTTCCTATTGACCAATACACAAAATATCCACTCCAGCTAGATGAAAATGGAAGAGCAATAGCTCCTGATGTACCCGGTACAGGCGTTGTCTTTGATGATGCTCTACTGGGTCAATATTTAATTAAACGTTCTTAAGGTAGAAATAAAATGTTCGCAGCACGGTATATAGGTAATAAAGGTTTTGATATTGTTGCAGGTAAAGAGCAAGCGCCCGCAACTGGTGAAGTGAGGCTAAATGTCGGCTATGTAGGTATTTGTGGTACTGATATGCACATTTATCATGGTGTAATGGATCAACGAGTATCAATTCCTCAAACTATTGGTCATGAAATTTCAGGTGTTGTTGCTGAAATTGGGGCAGGAGTAGAAGGTTTTTCTGTGGGTGATAAAGTTGTTGTTCGTCCTTTGGATTGGTGTGGTGAATGTCCCACATGTAATGCAGGTCTTACACACATTTGTCAAAACTTGAAATTCATGGGAATAGATACACCGGGTGCTTTTCAATCAAGCTGGACAGTAAAAGCGCGTACGTTACATAAATTACCTGCCGGCGTTGATTTAAAGCAAGGTGCATTAGTTGAGCCTTTATCGGTAGCGTGTCACGATGTAAATCGTTCACGCCTAAAGTCAGGTGAAAAAGCCGTTGTGTTAGGTGGTGGTCCAATTGGTCAGTTAGTGGCAGCAGTGGCTAAAAGTGTAGGTGCTGAAGTCTTGGTATCAGAGCCAAATGAAAGCCGACGCGCATTTGCTGACGAATTAGGTGTTAAATCAATTAACCCAATAGAACAAGATTTAGCTGCTTATGTAGATGAATGGACAGGTACTAAAGGTGCAGATGTAGTGTTTGAAGTTTCAGGTGTTAAACCTGCAATTGAGGCTATGACGCAAATTGCAGGTCGTCGTGGTCGTATCGTAATGGTTGCTATTCATAGTGAAAAACCTGAAATTGATTTATTTCAATTTTTCTGGAAAGAATTAGAATTATTAGGTGCCCGTGTTTATGAAGCGGCTGACTTTGATTGGGCTATAGACCTGATCGCTTCAGGTCAAATTGATTTAAAACCATTTATCAGTTCAATAAGTCCACTAAGTGATATTGGTAGTGCCTTTGCTAGTATGGATGGTAATCCAGAAGGTATGAAAGCGCTAGTTGAATGTAACGCAGAATAGTTTGATGTAAGAAATAAGGCTTTAAAAATGAACAATATGTTAGAAAAATTTAGTTTAGCAGGCAAAGTTGCTTTAGTTACAGGCTGTAAGCGTGGTATTGGGAAAGGTATCGCTTTAGGTCTTGCCGAAGCTGGCGCAGACATTATTGGTGTATCTGCTAGTTTAGAACTTAAAGGCTCAGATGTTGAAAAAGAAGTAAAAGCATTGGGGCGTAACTTTAAAGGTTACCAATGTGATTTTGGTGATCGTGATGCGCTCTATACTTTTATAAAAGAAGTAAAAGACGACTTTCCTAAAATTGATATTTTAGTGAACAACGCTGGAACAATCTTACGTGCTCCTGCTGCTGAACACGGTGATGATTTATGGGATAAAGTGATCGACGTTAACTTAAATTCTCAATTTATCCTTAGTCGCGAAATTGGTAAAGAAATGGTCAGCCGTGGTGCAGGTAAAGTTATTTTTACTGCTTCACTGTTAACATTCCAAGGTGGTATTACCGTTCCTGGTTATGCAGCCAGTAAAGGCGCTATTGGACAATTAGTAATGGCATTGTCAAATGAATGGGCTGGTAAGGGCGTAAACGTTAATGCTATTGCGCCTGGCTATATAGACACAGATAACACTGAAGCACTTCGCGCTGATGCCGAGCGTAATGCAGCCATTTTAGATCGTAT
This sequence comes from Colwellia sp. F1, assembly GCF_056238625.1. Taxonomy (NCBI): domain Bacteria; kingdom Pseudomonadati; phylum Pseudomonadota; class Gammaproteobacteria; order Alteromonadales; family Colwelliaceae; genus Colwellia; species Colwellia sp. F1. The sequence continues at coordinate 3,195 of NZ_JBWDLI010000024.1, read as the reverse complement.
TCCACAAGGTCGTTGGGGAAATCCGGAAGACTTTAAAGGGCCTGCAGTGTTTTTAGCTTCTGAAGCTGCGAGCTATGTTAACGGTGCTATTTTATTGGTAGATGGCGGATGGATGGGTCGATAGATCGTTATCAACCTGATAAAAACTAATTAATCCGATTAATCATAAACAATGTTAATCGGATTTTTTTTCAGTAGGAACTAACTATGAATTTTAAAAATAATGTAAATTTTATCAATGGTGAGTATGTAGCGTCTAAAGCTGATGGCACTATTGACATTTTAAACCCTTCAACAGGAAAAAAAATTGGTGAAATTCCAAAAGGTTGTGCTGAAGATGCACAAATAGCGCTAGAAACAGCTGATATAGCTCAGAAAAAATGGGCTAAGTTAACAGCGCGTACTCGTCAAAATATTTTACGTACATTTGCGAATAAAATTCGAGAAAATAAAGATATTCTTGCACCAATGTTAGTAACAGAACAAGGTAAGTTACTTTCAGTTGCACAAATGGAAGTAGACGTGACTGCAACCTTTATTGATTATGCTTGTGATAATGCGTTAACGATTGAAGGGGATATTCTTCCTTCAGATAATGAAGATGAAAAAATTTATATCCATAAAGTACCACGCGGTGTAGTTGTTGGCATCACTGCATGGAATTTCCCATTAGCATTAGCGGGACGTAAAATTGGCCCAGCACTAATTACCGGTAATTCTATTGTTCTAAAGCCTACACAAGAGACACCACTGGCAACAACTGAGCTAGGTCGTTTAGCCAATGAAGCCGGTATTCCTGCGGGCGTCCTTAATGTTATTAATGGCTCAGGCTCTGTTGTTGGTCAAGCGTTATGTGAAAGCCCGATCACAAAAATGATCACTATGACAGGGTCTACTATTGCAGGTAAACAAATTTATAAAACTTCTGCTGAATACATGACACCAGTAATGTTAGAGCTAGGTGGAAAAGCACCTATGGTAGTAATGGCGGATGCTGATTTAGATAAAGCCGTTGATGCTGCTCTTTGGGGACGTTTTGCTAATTGTGGTCAAGTTTGTACCTGTGTTGAGCGTTTATACGTACAAGAAAGTGTGTACGAAAAATTTATGGAAAAATTTTTACCTGCAGTAAAAGCCCTTAAAGTTGGCGACCCAATGAACCCAGAGACTCAAATGGGCCCCAAATGTAATCAACGTGAAATTGATAATATTGATCATATTGTACAAGAAAGTATCAAGCAAGGCGCTAAAGTGGCTACTGGTGGTAAAGTTGCTTCAGTAGAGGGCTTTGAAGGCGGATGCTGGTACGAACCAACGTTATTAGTTGATGTTGCTCAAAACAATATTGCTGTTCATGAAGAAACATTTGGCCCTATTTTGCCTATCGTTAAAGTTAAAGATATGGATCAAGCGATTGAATTTTGTAACGACAGTATCTACGGCTTAAGTGCCTATATATTTACGGATAACTTCTTTGATATTAACAAAGCGATTAACGAGTTAGAAGTAGGTGAAGTATATATAAACCGTGGTATGGGCGAACAACATCAAGGCTTCCATAATGGTTGGAAACAAAGCGGTTTTGGCGGTGAGGATGGTAAATTCGGTCTTGAGCAATATTTAGAGAAGAAAACAGTTTACCTAATGGAAAAATAGAACATTATTAAACTTATTGTTTAAGTTTCTATTGGAGGGTTACCTCTTTTCTTTCATACTCGCCCCCTTTGTGGATTTAGCCGATAGTAATATTACTATCGGCTTTTTTGTTTGCCCAGCGAAGCTGGCAAACCCGATAGGCTGAAAGAAGCCTAATCACCCTGACTAAGGGGAAGATAATCCGAATCGCAAGGGCGTAGTTGGCTAACGACTGGGTTTGAAGGAAGCGATAGGAAGTTAGAGGTACACAACTAACCGTAACCTGTTTCGGCGGTATTGGTGGGTAAGCGTCCAAAATAGCGCGAAGCCCGATACTTAGTCAGACCAATGCTGTGTTTGAGGGTGGAATTTCTAACAGGGAGTCAGTGTAGTGGCTTATATCAGATAGATGAAGTGAAAACAGGGGTTCTCGCTTCTTATTACTAATTTGAGTGATAAGAAATAGTAAATTGCATGAGCCGTATACGAGGTCCGTACGTACGGTTCTGTGAGAGGAATGAGGCATAAGCCTCACCCTACTCGATGTTTGCCCAGCGAAGCTGGCAAACCCGATAGGCTGAAAGAAGCCTAATCACCCTGACTAAGGGGAAGATAATCCGAATCGCAAGGGCGTAGTTGGCTAACGACTGGGTCTGAAGGAAGCGATAGGAAGTTAGAGGTACACAACTAACCGTAACCTGTTTCGGCGGTATTGGTGGGTAAGCGTCCTAAATAGCGCGAAGCCCGATACTTAGTCAGACCAATGCTGTGTTTGAGGGTGGAATTTCTAACAGGGAGTTTGAGGGTGGAATTTCTAACAGGGAGTCAGTGTAGTAATTGGGGAAGCCTGGCATCTAAACTTAATTTTAGTAAGTGGCCTAAATTCAGAGGAAACTCAAGATTTAGCGTCGGTGTGAGGTGGCAGATGAACCCGTAGTAGTGAGTAAGGCTAGGCCGATGAAAGCCAGTAATGGTGTGGAGGGTAAAACCAAGCCGACTATCAGCAGCGTGTTTGATAGAGTCAATCTTTGCCAAAAGCGTTAATTGATTGCGAAGGGGGGAAGTGATTTATAAATCACTAAAAGTCGTGGGGTTTATATTGGGTCTACGAGTTACCGAATAAGGTAAGGTCTCCTTGATTGGCTAAGGGTGAAACCGGAGTTTTTCAAGTTAGTTGTCGCATCAAGTTAAATTTTATGCCCACCCGCATTTCTTCTTGTTTATCTGGATTTAAATTTACTTCATTGATCATTGTCCAATCTCGAGATTTTCCTGACCAACGACTTGGGTTCTGTAATTTCGCCATTTCATTTACCTGATGACGTTTCGCTAGTATCGCTTTATCTAACCCTAAGTGACGCTGGTTTGGCGTGACAAATTTAATACCGCTGTGTAAGTGTTCATTGTTGTACCAATCTACAAACCCACTAACCCAGGGCAAACGGGTTTAACTTCAGCGTTTAGCTCATAATTAAAGCAATCAAAATGGATCCATTGACCGATCATTTAGATCGTGGCATATAATGGTCTTTGCTTGAATTATTATGACAGAAACCACTA